>CAZAEO010000030.1:0-19012 GCA_964484285.1 uncultured Coxiellaceae bacterium
GTAAAATTCGTGGGGATATTTCAGTTCGCAATGACACTACTTAAGCTTATTCTGCATAAGGTGAGTTACCTGTAGAGTTGAAATGAGTTTCCGCCTTTTTCAAAGGGCGTTAATGTTGCGTAATTCAGCTTTGAACGAAAGCCGCTTAGCGATTGAAAAAAACCACAGGCCCTGTTATTCGTCCCAATTTAATGCGCCACCGGTTTGATATTCAGTCACGCGTGTTTCAAAAAAATTCTTTTCTTTTTTCAAATCCATCATTTCACTCATCCAGGGGAATGGATTGGTCGCGCCAGAAAATTGCTGAGTCAATCCTATCTGTGCGCAACGGCGATTAGCAATAAAATGCAAATATTCTTTAAACATTTCAGCATTCATGCCTAAAATGCCACGAGGCATAGTATCTACTGCATAGGTATATTCCAGCTCAACGCCGCTGTGAATCATGTCTAAAATTTCTTGTTTGAAGTGCTCAGTCCATAAGTGTGGATTTTCAATTTTAATTTGATTGATTACATCAATACCGAAATTCAAATGCATGGATTCATCACGCAAAATATATTGAAATTGTTCGGCTGTGCCCGTCATTTTATTGCGCCGCCCCATGGACAAGACTTGCGTAAAGCCTACATAAAAGAAAATGCCTTCAAAAACCACATAGAATGCAATCAAATCACGTAATAATCGTTGATCGCTTTCTGGTGTGCCTGTATGGAAATGAGGGTCACCTAAACTTTGCGTGTAAGGAAGTGACCATGCTGCTTTTCGCGCAACGGCCGGTAATTCACGGTACATGTTAAATACTTTGCCTTCATCCATTCCTAAACTTTCAATGACGTGTTGATACGCGTGTGTATGCAATGCCTCTTCAAATGCTTGGCGCAGTAAATATTGGCGGCATTCAGGATTCGTGATGTGCCGATAAACAGCCAATACGAGATTGTTTGCAACCAATGAATCAGCAGTGGAAAAAAAGCCAAGGTTACGTTCAATCATGATGCGTTCGTCTTCAGTCAGCCCATGCGGATCTTTCCATAAGGCAACGTCCGCTGACATGTTAATTTCATTCGGCATCCAGTGATTAGCGCAGGCATCTAAATATTTTTGCCATGCCCATTTATATTTAAAAGGTACCAATTGATTCAGATCAGCACGACAATTAATGATGCGTTTATCATCAACTTGAATACGTGCTGCACCCATTTGGAGTGCTTCTAGACCAGTTACACCGCCTAAGTTATGTGCTGCTGTGACTGACATAATGATCTCCTTTATTGGCATGCTTCACATGTTGGGTCAGTAATAAGACATGCCTTTGGTTCTTCAGCGGTTGTTTGTACCGCATTTAAGGCACTATCCTGGACGGTTGAGCGTTCTGCGTTGGTTGCACCCATGCTGCGTAGATAATAAGTTGTTTTTAAGCCGAGTACCCACGCAAGGCGGTATAGATTATCTAATTTTTTACCGGATGGTTGTGCCATATACAGATTGAGTGATTGTGCTTGATCAATCCATTTTTGCCGGCGGGATGCGGCTTCCACTAACCAGGCAGGATCCATTTCAAAAGCGGTTGCATAGAGCTGTTTTAAGTGATCAGGTATACGGCTGATTTTTGTGACACTGCCATGATAATATTTTAAATCGTTAATCATGACATCATCCCATAAGCTCAGTTTTTTCAAATCAGTGACGAGATAAGGATTAATCACAGTAAATTCACCTGACAAATTCGATTTCACAAATAAATTTTGATAGGTCGGTTCAATCGATTGTGAAACACCAGTGATATTGGCAATGGTAGCTGTAGGTGCAATGGCTAATACATTTGAATTGCGCATTCCCACTTTTTTCACACGTTTACGCAGTGTTTCCCAATCGAGTGTTTGTGAGCGATTTTGGTTGAACAGATAACCTGCACGTTGTTTTGCTAACAATTCCACTGAATCAATCGGCAAAATACCTTGGCTCCATAATGATTCATCAAACGTAGAATATTGACCACGTTCTTCTGCCAAGAAAGTAGAGGCTTCAATTGCGTAATAACTAATAAGTTCCATCGAACGATCAGCAAATTCAACCGCCTCATCGGCTGCATAAGGAATACCTAATTTATAAAGCGCATCCTGGAATGCCATGATGCCTAAACCAATAGGACGGTGTTTCATATTGGAGTTGCGTGCTTGCGGAACTGAGTAATAATTAATATCAATGACGTTATCCAACATACGAATGGCTGTGTGAATCGTACGGCGTAATTTTTCTTGATCTAACCCTTTATCAGTCATATGGGTAGTGAGATTAATACTTCCTAGATTGCAAACAGCAATTTCATCTAATGAAGTATTTAGAGTAATTTCAGTGCAAAGATTAGAACTATGCACGACACCTACGTGTTGTTGTGGTGAACGTAAATTACAAGCATCTTTGAATGTCATCCAGGGATGGCCTGTTTCAAATAACATGCCGAGCATTTTACGCCATAAAGTCATAGCAGGTAGTTTTTTGAAATTCTTTATTTCACCACGTGCCGCTTTTGCTTCGTAAGCTGTGTAAGTTTTTTCGAATGCTTCGCCATATAAATCGTGTAAATCGGGGACATCATCCGGAGAGAAGAGCGTCCATTCGCCTTCATCAAGTACACGTTTCATAAATAAATCAGGGATCCAGTTGGCAGTATTCATATCATGTGTACGACGACGTTCATCCCCTGTATTTTTGCGTAATTCTAAAAATTCTTCGATATCTTTGTGCCATGTTTCAAGATAACCGCATACCGCACCTTTGCGTTTGCCGCCTTGGTTTACAGCGACAGCTGTTGCATTGGCAACACTTAAAAAGGGCACAACACCCAGTGATTTGCCATTGGTGCCTTTGATGCGTGCTCCCATGGCGCGTACATTGGTCCAGTCATTTCCTAAACCACCGGCATATTTGGATAGCAAAGCATTATCTTTGATAGCAGCAAAAATACCATCTAAATCATCGGGTACAGTGGTGAGATAGCAGCTGGATAATTGAGGACGCAGGGTACCTGAGTTAAATAACGTTGGTGTTGAACTCATGAAATCAAATGTAGACAATAAATTATAAAATTCAATGGCGCGTTGTTCTTTATTAGGTTCATTTAATGCAAGTCCCATGGCTACGCGCATGAAAAAAACTTGTGGTAATTCAAAACGAATGCCATAACTGTGAATAAAGTAGCGATCATACAGTGTTTGTAGGCCCAGATAAGTAAATTGTAAATCACGCTCAGGTTGAATGGCAGAAGCTAATTTTTTAAGATCATAGGTTTTTAATTGGGCATCGAGTAATTCTAATTCAACACCTCGTTCTACATAGGCGGTTAAATAAGAATAGTACAAAGTTTTCATTTCATCAAAGGTGGCGCGATCTTTGATGTTAAGAAATTGCAGTGCTTCGCTACGCAAATTATCGAGTAGTAAACGAGCTGCTACAAAACTGTAATTCGGTTCTTTTTCAATTAAGATACGGGCAGACATGATCAGTGCTTTACTGACTTCTTTAACAGGGACTTTATCAAATAAATTGCGCTGAGTATCTTCGATAATATGCGTGGCAGAAACGTCAGTTAATCCGACACAAGCGCTATTGACTAATTGAGTTAAGTGATGAATGTCTAAAGGAACCACATGTCCATCGTCTAATCTGACCTGTAATTGTTGACGGTTGGCTTCTTCAGCCGTTTGTTGTTCTTGCTCGCGAATTTTGCGGCGTTCTTCACGATAAAGTACGTAGGCACGTGCAACTTTATGTTCGCCGGCGCGCATTAACGTTAATTCAACTTGATCTTGGATATCTTCAATATGAATGGCGCCATCATGTGATATACGACGCACAAAGGTATCGATTATTTTTCTTAAGAGATGAGCCACGGTTTCATGTATGCGGCTTGAGTTGATCGCTGTATCACCTTCCACGGCAAGAAATGCTTTGGTCATTGCAGCAGCAATTTTGTTACCATCAAATGTTGTAAGCGTACCATTACGACGAATGACTTTGAGGCGGCCGGGTGCGGTAATCGTGATGTCTACATTAAACGATTTAATTGTAGCGGGTGAACGTGTGGACAGGGTTTCTGTTTCCATAAGCTCCTCCAGAGCGTCGTTAGAATTTTGTTCTTTATTTGTCTTATTATGACGATGACACAAGATCGTGTAATCGTTAATCTATCATCATACAACATATAGGATGTATTACTACCTTGCTATACAAGATAGTGTATATTTCACGGCAATGCAATAGAACAAGATGTGCGTTGGCTGTGGATATGTTGTGGGAATACTATATATTATTTTACCGGGAAGAACTTCGGGACGTTCTGCGGTGATTTAATCCTTCATGTTGGTTGTGGAGAGTAGTAGGTGTAGGAGAGTGTAAAAACGTGAGTGGAGGAGAGAGTAAAGTGGACGAATTGTTTCCTGAATTGCTTGTTGGAATAGGTCGAGATGAAGAGGAGGCATGTTGCTTAGTCTCCTGTTCATCTGAGCTTTCTTGTTTTTCGTCCATGTTAGGATGCTGTTTTGCTAATTGTTCTTTTATTTCCGGAAAGAATAGTTGATTCGTGATATCGTTATGAGCCTGATTAAAAAAATCAGTGAGTGATTCAAATGCCCATTTGCGGTATTCCTCGATTAATCTAACAAGCATGACTTTATCGGTATCATTCAACGTGTTGTAGTGTGTTTCTAAAGAGAGGCCTTCCTCACCTGCTTTTTTAGCATTTTCTAGCAACGTTTTCCAACTTGCATAATACCCGCTGTTCATTTTGCTGAAAAAACTATCAAATGACATATCGCCGATGGCAAGATAAACGAAAAAATTAATAACAGATTCTACCCAGCCCAGGATCTTATTATCGACAGGAGATGGGTATTCTAGTGCCATACCTGCATTTGCTAGACTGAAGCCCAGTAAGAAATAGAGTTTGAAGGGAAGCCATACGATATCGGATTTAGCGTATTGTGTGTTTTTGTTAGCAAGCCGCTCCATTGCATCGGCGATTGCAATGGAAGCAATGGCTGAATTGACGGCCAGGGATGATATACCTAATAACGATCCTAAGCTCCAAAGTGCAAATTCTCCTTTTATTCCAAATAACTCAGGAACAACCGTTTTTCCAGATTGAAAATAAGAAACGGATGCTGCTGTTCCTGTTAGTACGTAAAGACTTTTTTTATAGCTGCTTTGTGGGGCATCGGGGATAATGGGGTCGCCGCTACCAAGTACGTGCAGTAATGAACGAAATACAGAATTGAGGTCTTCTTTAACATTGCCACTTCGGTTGGCTTTCATGTTAATAAGATGGGTAAACAGTCCTGATTGACTCATGACGCTTATATATTCATCCGCATTTGTTAGGGCTAAATTTTGAAGTTTTTTTTGTGTTGCCAGCAGTGTAAAAATTTCATGACATTCTTTATTGCCACGTAGATTTTTTTGCATTTGCAGGGCAAACAATCCGTTGGTAGATAAAGCAGAAACGCCGCGTCCTGCAGATAAAGCAATACGTAGCCAAGAAGGCGTATGTTTCCAAGCATCCCAGTTCACTTTAAAGCTTACGATAGCGCTTAATGCAGTCAAGGCTAGAGGTAACATATTTTGACGGATGTCTTCTCGGCGGATGGATGTTCGCAGTAGTCTATTCCAGACATTAAAATTTGCACTAAATGATAATGCAAAAGAAGGAGTAGCAGCTGCTATGGTTGTTGCGTTTTTTAAACGATTTTTTAAAAGGGTTTGATCAGCAGACAGTATTTTTTGCATCACTTTGCCATCAAATAGTATATTGGCAAAATACGGACTGGAGCTTGCAGTAGCGCCGGCAGTAATAAAGGATAAGATTCCGCTCACCCATGTTTTCCAGCCTGTCCATAGTTCTACTTGGTTTTCAATTTCATTTAACAGTTTTTGTATTTCTTGTTCAGTGAGATTTTGCTCAAGAAGAGGCGCTTGAGGCATGTCTACTTTTCTTTCATGAGATTGCGTATTATTATCTACTTGTGAGCTTGATGAAGTATTGCTTCGCATCATATAGTCAGTTCTTCTATGTTCTGTGAGTGCCCTATTCTAATTGAGGGAATATTAAGAAATTCTTAAGGAATACGCAGGATGCAAATTAAATTACGTAACGCTGATTCAATCATGTTTCCTAACATTACACCGCAAAAAGAAGTACAACACGATTTTCAAACAATAGCGTTTTTCCCCTCGGGACATAAAGCAGCGCGTATCAAATATAAATCGAATAATGCGGAAAGAACTGGGATTCGACTTGCAAGCCTGCAAGATAAATCTCTGGAAGAGTGGGAGCTCGATTTGGATGGCAATGACCATCCTTATTATGTAGCGAAATTAACGAATGGGAATGTGATTTTTGCATATGGTAATCCGCATGAACAGAATTTTAAATATTCTGGACTTAATCTAAGGATTTTTAATCCAGTTACCAAGCGATATGAAGGGACGCCAGCAGGTTTTAATCAGATTCAAGCGTTTACTATGTCATCAGATGGTTGCCCAATCTTGGGAGTAAATAAGAAAATGATTGTGCTTGATAAGGACGCTAAAGAAATCGTGCGAGAATGGGAAGCGGATGTCAGTGCATTAACAGTATTGCCGAGCGGAGAAATTATCAGTGGATATGGCTTGTTGGATACTAAACTTGCACCTCCGCAATGGAAAGGAAATATGACTGTTTGGGATCCATCAGGTCGGTGTCTAAAGGCATGGGATGTCCCAACATTTTCATTGATTTCCTCATCAGACGGGCGGTTTATTATAAGTCGGGGCATTGAAACGATAAGCAATAATCAATCACGAAAATTGCTTTCGATCTGGGATGTGGAGACAGGAGAGCGAATTTCTTGTTGGGATGATAACAGTATTCATCTCAGGCAACCTCCATTGGTGATCTTACCCGGTGGACAATTGATTAATTCACCTGTCGTGTGGCATCTTTCCTCGCCTGCTCTTGATTTCCTTGATGAAGAAAACAATCTGCCTACAGATGTGAATAATATAATAAAAAACTATGCAAGTGTTGATATAGATTTCACTACGAAGAATGGAAAAAAAGATAAAAATGCCAATCCCAATATTTTTTTCCAGCCAGCAGAAAGTAAAATGGCTGAGATAACAATTGAAGCTGGCTCACGAAACCTATTTCGGGCAAAATGAACGATTCAATTTTGAGGATGGCGTTATGGAGTCACAGTCAAATCAATCACCCAATACGACTAGACCTCGTGGTATTTATTTATTACCTAATTTGTTCACAACGGCGGCATTGTTTGTTGGGTTTTATTCTATTGTTGCAGCGATGAAAGGTTATTTTGATATGGCTGCCATGGCGGTATTTGTCGCGATGATTGCAGACGGCTTGGATGGCCGCGTGGCTCGCTTGACGAATACCCAGACTGCATTTGGCGCCGAGTATGATAGTTTATCTGATATGGTGGCTTTTGCGATTGCTCCCGCGTTGATTGTATATAGTTGGTCATTATCTTATTTGGGTAAATTGGGTTGGTTGGTAGCTTTTATTTATACCGCAGCGACAGCGCTTAGGTTAGCGCGGTTTAATACCCAGGTACATGATGAAGATAAACGTTATTTTCAAGGCTTACCTTGTCCATCTGCCGCTGCAGTGGTTGCTGGCATGGTATGGTGGTGTACTTCTTATGATATTACCGGAATGTTTATTGCTATTCCGGCAGCAATTATTACTTTTAGTGTAGCAGGGTTGATGGTTAGCCGAATTCGTTATTATAGTTTTAAGCAAGTTGATTTAAAGGGAAGAGTATCTTTTTTTGTCACAGTTATTTTAGTATTTGTGTTAGCAGCAGTAGCAATTAATCCACCGCAAATGTTATTTATTATTTTTCTTGCATATGCTTGCTCTGGGCCGATGATGACCTTGTGGCAGTTGAGGCAAGTGAAGCGTGCGGCAAAAAATAGAAAGAATAGAACATAAGATTATGAGATTAAGAATTTAACATTCTGGAATATTGGCCGCTAAACCGCCTAGCGATGTTTCTTTATAAATTGACATCATATCTTTGCCAGTTTGTTTCATTGTTGCAATCACTTTATCTAACGAAACAAAATGCTGACCATCGCCTAATAAAGCTAAGCGTGCAGCATTCACTGCTTTGACTGAACCCATCGCATTGCGTTCGATACAAGGAATTTGTACAAGACCATTAATCGGATCACAGGTCATACCTAAGTGATGTTCCATAGCGATTTCTGCGGCATTTTCAACTTGGTGAATATTGCCACCTAATACCGCTGTTAATGCGGCAGCAGCCATGGAAGCTGCAACACCGACTTCGCCTTGACAACCGACCTCAGCGCCTGAAATGGATGCGCCTTTTTTATAAAGAATGGCAATGGCTCCTGCTGTGAGTAAGAATTCAATCGTATCTTCTTTTTTTGCTTGAGGATAAAAATCAAGATAGTAATGTAGCACAGCGGGAATAACACCCGAAGCTCCATTGGTAGGTGCTGTCACAACACGACTGCCTGCGGCATTTTCTTCGTTCACGGCAATTGCGTAGACATTGAGCCACGACATGCTATCGGTGTATTCCTGGGAAATAGGGCGGCCTTTTTGTTGTAGTTTTTGTAACAATTCGGGTGCGCGTCGTTTAATATGTAAGCCGCCAGGTAACGTGCCAGGTGTTCTGCAGCCTTTATCAATGCATTCACGCATGACTTGGGCTATATGCATTAAACCCACGAAAATCTCATCTTGTTGGCGAACGATTAACTCGTTTGCTAGCATAATATCTTTAATATTGAGATTATTTTTTTCGCAATGGGCGAGTAATTCTTTTGTGGTAGCAAAAGGATAAGGCACCGGATGATCAAGTGGGGATTTTTTCGTTGCTATTTGTTCTTCATCAAGAATAAATCCGCCCCCAATTGAATAATAAATTTTTGATAGAACTAATTGGCCAGTTTGATTGTAAGCAGAAAAGCGTATTCCATTTGTGTGCGCGGGCAATACATCGTGTAAATTAAATTCCATATCACGATCAAATTGAAACGCGATAGAATGTTTTGCAAATAAGTTAATTTTCTGCTGAGTGATGATTTCCTGCATGCGCGGCTTAATGATGTCGGGATTGATTGTAGCCGGGGCATTTCCTTCTAATCCGAGTAGAATAGCCGCATCTGTGCCGTGGCCTTTCCCTGTAAAGGCAAGCGAGCCAAATAATTCTACTTTGACACGTTGAATTTGATTCAGTTGCTGATTGTTATCCAGCAATGCAATAAAAGTTTTTGCTGCTTTCATGGGGCCGACGGTGTGTGAGCTGGATGGCCCAATTCCAATTGAAAATAGATCGAAAGTGCTAATAGTCATTGTAAGTGCGATGCCTCATTTTATAGATAGAATATACATATTACTCGTCAAAGCCGCAATCTACTTGAGCGGATCTCGGAGAGGTTATGCGACTAAAGCTATGCGAAAGTTACTTATCTGTTTTGACGCTTAATAAAACGAGCGCACCAACAACATAGAAAAGAAGGACAGTGACCATACCGATACGTTGACTGGCAAAAATCAGGGTGACTATTCCGAATAACCAAGGCCCAAGAAACGCAGTCGCTTTTCCAGAAAGAGCATATAAACCAAATAATTCTGTTAATTTTTCTTTGGGTGCCATACGAGCCATGAGTGCGCGACTTGCGGCTTGTACAGGGCCGAAAAAGAGGCATAACAATAAGGCTAATATCCAGAACCACAGGATAGAATAAGTCAATAATAAACTGATTGTAAAAAAGATTAGGCAGGCTAATGCAATTAATATCGTATTTTTAGAGCCAAAATAATCATCTACCCAGCCAAAGCTGATGGCACCTATACCAGCCGTAATGTTCATGCCGATACCGAAGAGAATAAGGTCGTCTGGTTTCAAGCCAAATGTTCCAGCAGCATAAATACCACCGAAAATAAAAAGTGAATTGACTCCATCAATATAAATCATATGTGCTAACAAGAATTTTAATATTTGTCGGTAAGAACCCAGGTTTTTAAAGGTATTAATTAAAGTTAAGATTCCTGTATGGATGGCTCTTGTTAATGACATGCCTGTTGATTTTCGATCGGGAGTGAGGAAGAAAAATGGTAAAGAAAATAAGGCAAACCAAATTGCAACGAGTGGTCCAGCCATTCGTACATGTTCAGCTGTTTTAGAATCCAAATTAAACCATGATGCGCCTGAGCGAATTAAAACAAGTGCAACGATTAAACAAGCAAGACCTCCTATATAGCCAGCTCCCCAGGACCATCCAGACAATCGGCCTAAGTATTCCTTTGAAACGAGATCTTGCATCATTGCATTATAAAAAACTATACCGAGTTCAAACCCTATTGTGCCAAGTACAACAAAAGTCAGGGCCCAATTCGTATAAGCTGGGGAGGGTTTGGCAAACCATAATAATGCTGAACTAATAATCGTAATTAAAGTAAAAAATGCAACCCACGGTTTGCGTCTACCTATATTATCAGCTGCAGCCCCTAAGATAGGACTTAATATAGCAATGATTAACCCTGCTAATGCTGTTGCATTGCCCCACTGGTTAGTGCCTATGATAGGATTAGGAGCAATGGCTTGTGTAAAATAGGCGGCAAAAATAAAAGTTGTGATGGTGGCTGGAAAAGCAGAATTAGCCCAGTCATATAATCCCCATGCAATAACGCCAGAGAGCGGTGATTTGGGATGAGACAAAATAGTAATCCTTTAATATTTGGCTGGTAATTAGAGTAACAAAATGTAGGTAATTTCGCAAATTAATGCTAAAATTACGCAAATTTTTAGCTATTTTTTATCCGAGATTTTTCATGCGTAGCCAGTCTATTTTACAGAATCCACGCATTTTAGCAGTGACCTTGTTGGGATTTTCTTCGGGGCTGCCATTGGCGTTAACCAATTCTACATTGCAACTCTGGTTTGCGCATGCGGGCGTGAGCCTTGCTGCAATCGGTGCGCTCTCATTGGTAGGAATACCCTATAGCTTAAAATTTCTTTGGTCGCCTATTATGGATAAAGTGGTTCCGCCATTTTTAGGAAGACGACGCGGATGGATCGCGATAACACAGTTAAGTTTATGCATCGCATTGCTTGTCTTGGCTAATCTTGATCCGAGGCTACAGTCCGGTTGGATGGGGGTACTTGCATTATTCATTACATTTTTATCTGCTTCACAGGATATCGCGATTGATGCTTATCGAACAGATACATTTTTGCCGAGCGAACGTGGATATGGTTCTGCATTATTTATTTTTTCTGCTCGTGTAGCGATTATTATAGCTGGAGGGTTGGCGCCTATTATGGCGGACCATGTGGGTTGGCATTTGACTTATGAGTTTATGGCGTTTTTGGTTGTTGTTTTGTTAGCCGTTACCTATTTTGCGCCTGATATTCCAAACCCAATTCAACCACCGGCGAGTTTTACGGCGGCTATGGTTGAGCCATTTAGAGATTTACTTCGACGGGAAGCTATTTTTCTCATTATACCGTTTCTCGTGTTGTACAAATTTGGCGATGCGCTTGCTTTACAACTTATGAGCGTTTTTTTGCATCGATATCTAGAGTTTTCGCAAACAGATATCGGAGTAGCCTATAAAACAGTTGGTTTTGCTGCCAGTATCTTGGGTGCGTTTGCGGGGGGCGGTTTATTAGGTCGTTTGGGTTTATTCCGCGCATTATTATTTTTTGGGATTGCACAAGCGTTTTCAAATTTGATGTTTATGTTGCTTGCTATGGTCGGTAAAAATTATTTTATGATGATATCCGCTATGTTCATTGAGAATTTTTGTACGGGCATGAGTACCACTGCGTTGTTAGTATTTGTCACTGCACTATGTAACCAAAAGTATAGTGCGACACAATTTGCATACTTATCTGCGCTTTTTTCTATGGGGCGAATTTTTTTAGGGCCTGTAGCAGCAATCATGGTGCAGCATCTTGGCTGGGTTAATTTTTTTGCATGTACATTTTTTATTTGTTTCCCTGCCATTATTTTATTAAGTTTTATGCGAACGAGGATGATATTTAATGTTGAAGCGGTTGCTTAGTCTAAAAGATATTTTCTTTTTAGTGGCTTATTTGCTTTTGCTACATTCGGTGGCATGGGCGAATAATCCTATTCAGCCAGGAGCTCATGTTCATTCTGATAAAACTAAATTGGTTTCACAGCAAATTGAACTATTAAAAAATCGTGTTGCTCAAGCACAATCTGAGTTACAGATATTGCAAAAGCAGCAGGATAATGTGCCGATCTCGGGCCATGCAAGTAAACAAATGTTAAGCCAGACAGAGCTAAATATTGAAATTGCAAAGTCTAATCTGGACAGTATTAATATTGAATTGATCGAATATCAACATACGGTAAGTCGTCTTGAAAAAAATATGCAGGAATTGCAAAACCAACTTAATGCATTTAATATTTTCGGCTTAAAAATCGCACGTAATGGTACGCTTGACTTAGTGCCTTTACGTTATGAACTTAGCTATCAAACAGAATTATTAAAACTTGAAAAAGAACGCGTAAGTTACTTGCTGCAATTACAAAACCATGCAGATAGTGTGTTGCAGCTTTATAAAGGAAAATATGCGCAGATTGAGTCGTTGCTGAAGTCGCAAACCATTCTTTCATTAAAGGAGCAGCAGGCTAAATTAGAATTAGGCTTTGAGCAACGGCAAAGCGTTTGGGTGAGGCATTTAAATACGCTGGATACGCAATTGATGCAGCTTGAGGAATCTAAACAACAAGATACTCCTGCATACGATGCGTTACAGAATGAAATTTTTTATGTAAATGAAAATGTCAATTTTACTTATTTGCAGATGTTGATTGCACGTTATCAAGAACAAATCCAGCAATTAAAGATTTCCATTGCTCACGGCAACTCAATTACTCTGCTTAACAAAGCAAGTGAGCATTCACAAGCGTTAGGCAAGCAGTTAGTCAGGGTAGATCGATTGCTTAAGGCACGTATTGATATCTTGGTAAAGCGAAAGAATTATTTTTTGCAATCGGGGCAGAATAATCAAATTTATCAAAATGAATTAGCTAATTTAGATAATCAATATAAGGGAGCGCTCGCGCATATTGCGAATTTAAATCGAAGTTTGTTTGCTTTTCGTCTTGCATTAGATCAGGCGCTTCAACAAGAATTATCTTCACGCCAAGGTTTGCCTGGATTTAGTGCAAAAGCTTGGCTTGATTTGGGCGATGAATTGTTATTAGTGCCTGGTTTGACGTTTCAAGTATTTAAAAATCTTGGGTTTACTGTATTAAAAGCATTAGAGAGCATTACTTTGTGGGGTTGGATATTTTTGCTGGTATTGCAAGTAATGTGGAGTTCAATATTTATTTTTCTAAATTATTTTTTAAGAAAAATGGTAGCAAGAATCCCTGATCATGACTTGGGTCATATTAATCCGAAATGGTTAACAATTAAATTATTGCACCGCAATTTACTTGATGTGACGGTGATTGGTAATTTTTTGTGGTTATTTTTTTTCTTTGGGGTGCCTTCGCAGAATATTGATCTTTTAGCTGATTTGGCATTAGTTTGGTTATTTTTTAAAGCCATTATCACGATAGCGCGTTTGTGTTTAGTGGAAACTGTTCAAGATCGTGCTGGACACGATGTTCGCTTATATCATCAATTGAAATGGATTTTTTTGCTGGGCGGTATTATTACTATGCTCACTGTTTTTATGCACCATTTGCCGGTTATTTATGAGGTAAAAGATTTATTTGATCGCTTGTTTTTGCTATTTTTGTTAGTGGCTTCCATGTTTTTATTAAAACAATGGGAATTGGTGCCTAATCTTGTTTTGCCACATATTGATACGAGGCGCACTTATCTGAAGCGTGTAGTCCAGTTGCTCGGTATATTGATTCCATTAGTCTTATTAATCAATTCAGTGATTGGTTTGCTCGGGTTTGTTAATCTGATTTTGACTATTTCATGGTATGAAAGTATTTTTATCCTCGTTTTGGTAGGTTATTTAGTGGTGAGAGGATTATTAAATGAAGGGATGGAGCTCGTTTCTAAAATATTAATTCGCCACGTGACGAATGGTTGGTTATGGACTGAGGCTTTTCTGAAACCGATTGACCGTGTCTCGCGTGTTATATTATTTTTTATCGCATGGATAGTGTTATTTTTGTTGTATGGTTGGAACCAACAATCACCTGTAGTTGAGCGTCTAAATAAATTATTACATTGTCGTTTGCTCGATATTCTCAATATAACCATTACACCGTTGAGCATCATGGAGCTTGTTGTAATCACCTCGTTACTGTATTGGGCTGCTCGTTGGACACGTGAGTTTGTATATCGTTTATTATTATCGCGTACTAAAGATTTAGGTTTAAGAAATAGCATTGCTATTTTAAGTCAATACGCAATGATTGTAATGGGTGTTTTTATTTGCTTGCGATTACTCGGTATTGACTTTAAAGCGCTTTATTTTGCTGCAACCGCATTTGCATTTGGTGTCGGTTTAGGATTGCGTGATTTAGTTAATAATTTTGCTTGTGGTTTTCTGCTGCTGATAGAGCGTCCGTTACGCGTAGGCGATACAGTGAGTATTAATGGACATGAGGGTGAAGTGACTCATATCGGCGGGCGGGCTATAACAATTCGTACGTGGGATCATATGGATGTGTTGGTGCCAAACGCTGAAATTTTCAGCAAATCATTCACGAACTGGACGGCAAAAGATAATATCATCCGTACCATTATTTCAATTAAAATTAATCGACATGATAATCCACAGGAAGTCCAAAAAATTATTCAGCAAGTCGTGCATCAACATAAAGATGTGCTAACAGATCCTGCCCCTGAAGTTTTCTTAAAAGAATTGGCTGATGGGTTGATTGAATTTGAAGTGCGCTATTTTGTTAATTTAAAACAAATCAAATCACGTGTTGGTCTGCGGTCTGAAGTGTTAATGTCTATCTGGAAAGCATTTGAGCAGTATGGGATTCAACCACCTTATCCTCATCATGAGGTGTATGTGAAAGGGGGCGGTACGCTTGTTCCATTAGGAAGTGGGAGTATTTAACATCGCTGTAGAATTTTGATAAGCAATCACGGTGCCGGTTACAGTTTTCTTCGTATGTTTTATATGAATGACAGCATCTCCGCCTAACGATGCTGCAACTGTGCTCATCGCATCACGAATCACCGCTTCTTGGCGTTTAATTCCGCCTTTGTTATATTTGGAAACAGTGGCTTTTCCTAAAATGATATAAGGACGTTCAGGATTGACATCATTTGTATAAAATGAGATTGCAAGAGGGTTTTTTTTGCATGCTTGGACGGTTGAGGCGGCGTTATTTGCGGCATTAATAGATTGCTCAGAGTGAGTAGCGGCACAACTTGATAATATTAAGCTTATTATTACCATAAGTGAATGAGAGATTCTCATGGCTATATTCCTTTGCGCTCTGAGTTAATCCTTTAGTGTCTTTCATCGTATTGTATTTAAATAAGAAAAACAAGGCAGGGCCTATCGTTAATTACTGTTCTTGTGCTTTGAGATAAAGAAATGCTGTTTATAAGAACGCTACATAAGAGCTTATTTCTATAAACTCATTGGTGTCTAGTTGTTCCCATTATATAATCTAAAAAAGTACAGTAGGTAAAATTACGAAGGAAACATAAGGGTATGACCCATTTTTTAGATATTGCGCGACACGATTTATTAGATCCTGCCGGATTAACTGACAATCAATTACAGACTGTTTTGAGCAACGTATTGGGCGGTGCAATCGATAATGCTGATTTATATTTTCAATCTACCTATTCTGAAACATGGGTATTAGAAGATGGCATTATCAAAGGAGGGAGTTATAACATCGATCGTGGTGTGGGTGTTCGGGCCATGAGCGGTGAAAAAACGGGGTTTGCTTATTCCGATGATATTTTAATACCCGCATTAGATCAGGCTGCACAAGCGGCCAAAAGCATCGGCAAGCAAGGAGGGCATCAGGCAATCAAAGCATGGAAATGGACAGCTGGACATGAGCTTTATTTACCTATTAATCCACTGCGTTCCTTAAATGAAACTGAAAAAGTTGCATTATTACAGCGAGTCGATTCCTATGCGCGCCAACAAGACCCGCGTGTGGTTCAAGTGAATGTAACTCTTGCAGCAGAATATGAAACCGTTTTAATTATGGCAAGTGACGGTCATCTGGCGGCAGATGTACGTCCATTGGTTCGATTGAATATCAGTGTTGTAGTGGAACAAAATGGCCGCCGTGAACAAGGTTATGCAGGAGGCGGTGGTCGTTATGATTATGACGAACTGATCAAAAACGATATGGGACTACAGTTTGCGCGTGAAGCGGTTCGCCAGGCTCTTGTTAATTTGAATGCGGTTGATGCGCCTGCCGGTACCATGCCCGTGGTGCTGGGCCCAGGTTGGCCCGGTGTGTTATTGCATGAGGCAATAGGTCATGGCTTGGAAGGTGATTTTAATCGTAAGGGAACATCAGTTTTTAGCGGTAGAATAGGTCAAATGGTTGCATCACCATTATGTACAGTAGTAGATGATGGCACATTACCCAATCGACGTGGTTCACTCAATGTGGATGATGAAGGGGTGCCTACTCAATGTACCGTATTGATTGAAAAAGGCATTTTGCGTAATTATATACAAGATAAACGCAATGCGCGTTTAATGGGTATGCAATCAACTGGTAATGGACGACGTGAATCCTATGCGTATACACCGATGCCGCGTATGACCAATACTTATATGTTGCCAGGTAAATCGACACCAGAAGAAATTATCGCATCAGTTAAAAAAGGCATTTATGCGGTTAATTTTGGCGGCGGCCAAGTGGATATTACATCTGGTAAATTTGTTTTTTCAGCAAGTGAAGCTTATCTCATTGAAGATGGCAAAATTACCGTGCCTGTTAAAGGCGCAACTTTAATTGGAAATGGTCCTGATGTATTGACACGTGTTTCTATGGTTGGCAATGATTTGCAACTTGATACTGGCATTGGTGTGTGCGGCAAAGACGGGCAGAGTGTGCCTGTTGGTGTTGGGCAGCCTACGTTACGCATTGATGCGCTGACAGTGGGCGGAACAAATCATACTTAATGCAAGAGCTGTTGGCATGGTCATTGAGCATGCTATCAATTGTTTTCGGTATCAGGAAGTGTGAAGAAAGCGGTCTCAATGGTTGAGACCGCTTTTTCATGTTACGGTGTTGGCTGTGTATCTGCTGGTGTTGCATCAGCTGTTACGTTATCTGCTTTTTTAGGAGCTTGTTTCTTTGCATGATGACGGTAGTGTTTTTTGGTTTTTTTTGCAGGAGCTTGCTTGGTCGCATCTTGTGGGGGGGCAACCGCGTTTGTTCCCGATTGGTTTTCAGCTAATTGTTGTACAACTGCATTTGACTGGTCGTTGGCAGTGGGTTGAGCATCGTCAGCCAGCGCTAAAGTTGAGCCAATTGCCGAAGCAATAATTGATAAAGCAATAAGTTTTTTCATTTCTGTTTCTCCGTGTTAAAGTTCGGTTATAAAGATACTATAAAAATTTGACGGAATGAATACAGCTAGAGAGAAAAATTTTATGTTAGATGTATGGAACAATCCAGAACACTTAAAAAGTATTGCTGTTGATATTTTACGAGAAGCGTCTAAACAAGGTGCAAGCGCTGCTGAAGTCGATATTGGGGTAAATAAAGGTTTTTCAGTCACAGCTCGAATGGGCGATGTAGAATCTGTTGAATACAATCAAGATAAGGTCGTTGATATTGCTGTTTATTTTGGCCAACGTACGGGTGCATCGAGCCTTTCTGACTTAAGACCCGAAGCTATCAAATCAGCGGTGGAAGCTGCTTGTCATATCGCTCGATTTACTGATAAAGATAGTTGCGCCGGGTTGGCAGACAAGGATTTATTAGCATTTCATTATCCCGATCTTGATTTATATTCTCCTTGGGGCATTACGGTTGAAGAAGCTATTGATATGGCGCTTACATGTGAGGGAATGGCGTTAGCAAAAGATAAGCGTATTACCAACTCTGAGGGCGTACAGGTTTCTACTACAGAAGGTTGGCACATCTATGGAAATTCACATGATTTTATAGGATCGTATGGCGCGACGCGCCACGATATCAGTTGTGCGTTAATTGCGAAACAAGGAGAAGACATGCAAAGAGACTATAATTATACAGTCTCTTGTGATTCACGTTTGTTGGAGTCTCTTGAATTTATTGCGCATACGACGGTTGAAAAGACTATATCTAGATTAGCTGCCAAACAATTAACGACACGCTCTGTGCCTGTTATTTTTGCCGCAGAGCAAGCACGTAGCTTGTTAGGGCATTTTGTATCTGCGATTTCAGGCGGAAATCTTTATCGCAAGGCATCATTTTTATTAGACCAGCTAGGACAGCGTATTTTTCCAGAACATATTCAGATTGATGAGCAGCCGCATCTTTTAAAATCATTAGGCAGCGCGCCTTTTGATGAAAATGGCGTGGTTACTCGTCCGAATGTATTTATTGATCGTGGAATTTTACACTCTTACTCGCTCGGTGTTTATTCTGCGCGTAAATTAGGAATGCAAACGACAGGTAATGCGGGGGGAGTGCATAATTTATTGGTCAGTACGGGCAAAAAGGACTTATCTGCTTTACTAAAAACCATGGATACGGGCTTACTCATTACTGATTTAATGGGGCAGGGAATTAATTTGGTGACAGGTGATTATTCACGAGGCGCAACGGGTTTTTGGGTTGAGCAGGGCAAAATTCAATATCCAGTAGAAGAAATTACTATTGCAGGTAATTTACGTGATATGTATGCGCACTTAGTTGAAGTAGGTTGTGATGTAGATAAACGCGGCAATATCCAAACAGGTTCGATTCTTTTGGAGAGTATGACTGTTGCGGGGAATTAATTAACGTCAATATTGCGTAAGGATTTTGATTGAAAAAT
>CAZAEO010000031.1:0-10970 GCA_964484285.1 uncultured Coxiellaceae bacterium
CGTAAAAATATCGTTAATGACCTTGTAGATCAATACGGGCAACTCATTGTAGATGAATGCCATCATTTACCAGCCGATAGCTTTGAAAAAGTAATACGACAAGTTAAAGCAAAATTCATTACCGGTTTATCCGCTACAGTTGCGCGTAAAGATGGTCGCCATCCCATTATCACTATGCGTTGCGGTCCAGTACGATATCAAGTTAATGCTAAGGAACAAGCTGCATTACATCCATTTGAGCACACTGTTTTAGTGCAACCCACTAGCTTTCGTCCTTTCAAACCCATAGACGATGACCTTCGCATTCAATTTCAAGACCTTTATGAAGAATTAATAGTTGATGCTGAACGCAATCACCTAATATGCAGAGATATTATTCTATCTACTCAAAATAATCGTTCGCCCATTGTGTTAACAGAACGTAATGAGCATTTAGATCGTTTACATGAACTCCTAATACCACATATTAGGCATGTTATTGTATTACGTGGTGGAATGAGTGCTAAAAAAATTAAAACTGCAATTGACCAAATAAAAGAAATTCCTGAAAACGAAGGTCGTGTTTTACTAGCAACTGGCCGTTTTATTGGTGAAGGATATGATGATCCACGATTAGACACACTGTTTCTCACACTTCCCGTTTCTTGGCGTGGCACCATTGCGCAATATGTAGGACGGCTACATCGTCTGCATGATCACAAAAAAGAAGTACAAGTCTATGACTATGCTGATTTAAATGTACCAATGCTCGAACAAATGTTTAATCGAAGATGTCGTGCTTATGAAGCAGTAGGATATAAAATTTTTCTTCCTGCTAGTGCCACACCTGGTTGGCCCTCTGAAGTTCCATTACCAGTAGACCCTAAATGGAAAGCAGATTATGCAGCAACTGTTAAGCGATTAATTCGTGATGGTATTGATTGCCCATTAGCAAAATTATTCGTACAAGTTACCTCATCAATTTTAGAAAAAGAAGGGATTGATCGCGCACGAAGCGCTACTGAAGCATTTCTATATCGTCGTCTTGCAACTTTGCCAGAAACATCCAATCGTTTTCATCTGAATGTAGAATTGGCCATACCTTTTGATGGATTAGGTCGTATGGAGGTTGATTTACTTTGTACTAATCCGCGCATTGCTATTGAAATTGATGGCGCACAGCATCTTGGTGATACAACCGCATATCGACGCGACCGAAAAAAAGACATCCTATTGCAAGAGAACGGCTATATGGTATTAAGATTTTTAGCAGAGGATATCGGCAAACACCTTGATGACGTTTTAGATACTATTCTTCGCGCTATATCTAGAGGTGAAAATAATAAATTAATTCAAGCGGAGAGATAACTTTATGCCACGATATTCATCATTAAACACGAATAAAATAACGGTAAAATTACTATGATCCAGAAGATTACTTTCAAATTTCTTACCGAAGACGATTTGTTAATTTTACATAACTGGTTTCAAAAGCCGCATGTTAAGCAGTGGTATGCTCGTGGTGAAAATTATACCTTAGCAATGGTAAGAGAAAAGTATTTGCCTAGAATACTTAATCCTGAATCAATACCGAATTTTATTGTTTACGCTGATAATACACCGATTGGATATATTCAACTTTACTGCGTTAAAGATTCTCTCCCTGACGGAGTGCCAGACTATAATCACCCATTATTTGATAACTTCAAATCTAATGAAATTGCTGGGATTGACTTGTTCGTCGCAGATGAAAATTATCTAAAAAAAGGTTATGCCACATTAATGCTAACCAATTTCATTAAAGAATATGTACAAGGAAAATTTACACTTTTAGTTACTGACCCGTTAAAAAATAATAAGAACGCCATTCAGTTTTTTGAAAGAAATAGGTTTAAAAAATTCAAATCCAGCGACAATAACACTGTAAATGAATTAATGATTCTACGCATAATACCCCTGAAGAATGATACAAAAATCATTTTAACAACCGATCGTTTGATATTGCGAACATGGAAAGCTAGCGACTTACCTTTAATGACAGCTATTAGTTCCGATCCATTAGTTATGGAGCACTTTCCTGCTATTCAAGATATAACAGCCACACAAGCGCTGATTGATCAGATTAGCCAACATTATGAACAATTTGGCTATGCTCCTTATGCTGTTGAAACAAAAGATACTCATGAATTTATTGGCTTTGTCGGTTTAAATCATCCGCCATTTAACATTCCTAATTTTCAACCTGTCGCGTTGCCAATTGTAGAGATTGGCTGGCGTTTGTCATCACAACATTGGAGTAAAGGATATGCCACAGAAGCAGCAAAAGCTGTTTTACATTACGCATTTACAGAATTAAATCTCAGTGAAATTATTTCTTTTACGGTTGTAGCGAATATTAAATCACGCCGCGTAATGCAAAAAATTGGGTTACACCATGCTGAAGCAGATGATTTTGATCATCCAAAACTTGAGGAAGACAGTCCGCTAAGACGGCACGTTTTATATCGATTAACAAGGAACGAATACAGAGAATAGCAATAGTTTAAGGTTCATAATATGTTGGCGCAATAACCAAATCCCGCACGCAAATTGTTTGCGGCTGCTGATAAATCCATAATGCTGCTTTCGCTAAATCTTCGGCATCAATAATTTGATTATCGCTAAGATTTGCAGCAATTATCATCGGTGTAGAAATTTTTGCCGGTGCAAGATTACAAACACGGATGCCATATTTTGCATTAGCCATGCGAAGCGATTCACTTAAACTTTTAACTGCCGCTTTAGTTGCAGCATATGTAACAAAATTGGGCCGCGCATTGCGGTCAGCAAGAGAGCTAACATTAAGGATAGTTCCTATTTTACGCTTCCTCATGCCTGGTAGCACTGCTTCAATGCCACTGATAACACCTAAAATATTTACATCGACCATAGCCTTATGGTTATCATAGCTAACCTCAGTAAAATCACCCGCTTTTAAAAAGCCTGCGTTGCATTGCTTCCAGATTCCTAGCAAATACGTGCAAAAAGTTCCGCTTCTAATAACAAGGTTTCTTCCCTTGAAAGTTTGGAAAGGTTCATTCCAACTAAATGACACAACAACTCCATCGCAGCCATAATCTTTTTATATTGCAGAGATGTCAATCGCGGATATCAATAGCGCTTGCAAAAGGTAGCACCAGGGTAGCACGAAAAACAATTGTTTAATTTTGAATCATCCACCTGTGTTTCATCTTATTGATTTTTAAATACTTTTTGATGCCGACGCGCAGAGTCGAACTGCGGACCTACTGATTACGAATCAGTTGCTCTACCAACTGAGCTACGTCGGCGGAAGACCATAACATAAGGGAGGCCATCTTAGGACAAAGTGATAGCAAGCGCAATAGTTCGTTATCCCTCTAGTACCCCGTCAAATAAGTTTTTCCCGATACAGAGCCTAGATTGCGAGATATTGAAATGTTTTGATTGAGTAAAAGCGCAGGCGTACTTGCTTGTACGTCGAGCTTTTGCGATTGAAAAACGTTTCAAGATCGAAGTAAGATGGGCTCTGTATCGGGAAAAACTTATTTGACGGGGTACTAGCTACGCTGCGCTTGAAGCAATACCCGTATGCGCGCTTCATCCAATGGTTTGCTCAAAAAATATCCTTGCGCATAATCACAATGAACCAACTTAAGATAATTTAATTGCTCCACGCTTTCTATCCCTTCCGCTACCACGGTGAGATTCATTTTATGCGCCAATTCAATTAGAGAGGCAATGATAATCGGGCTATTATTCTCTTTGACTGCATCATCAATAAATGATTTATCGATCTTTAAACCGGAAACAGGCATGGCAGTCAAATAACTCAGCGACGTATAACCTGTACCAAAATCATCAATCACAGTATGAATTCCAAGCATATTAAGTTTTTGTAAAATAGCAATCGCGTATGATTTATCCGTAATTACTGCAGTTTCAGTTAACTCAAATTCTAAATTAGAGGGAGGGATATCCGTTTCTTGCAACACTTGCTTAACAAAATCGATAAAATTTTCTCTATATAATTGATGCACTGAAATATTCACTGCTAAATAGATTTTATCATTTACCAAACCTTCTTTATACCATTTCATATATTGCAAACAAGCTTGTTTTAATACCCATTCACCTAACTCCACAATAATACCGATTTTTTCCGCGATTGGAATAAACACACTAGAAGAAATATGTGTATATCTATCACTATTCCAACGCAACAACGCTTCGATCCCTGTAATTTTTGTATGATTCTGTGTATCAAATTGTGGTTGAAAATTCAAAGATAATTCATTGTTACTCAGCGCATGAGGTAAATTACGTTCGATCTCCATATGTAATGTATCTTCTTTTGCTAAATTTTCCGTAAAATATTGTATTCTATTACCTCCTAATTCTTTTGCTTTCGCTAAAGCAACATTTGCATGTCGATCAACAGCGGCAGGTTGAAAATGATTAAATGGATAATACGATATACCTACGCTTACCATAATATCTAGCTTGTCAGTATTAATATAATAAGGTGTCTTTAATACCATTAAAATAAATTCCACAAACTGCTTAACAGTGACTGGATCTGCTTTCCTCTCAATAATGACTTTAAACTCATCCCCTCCCACTCGTGCTAAAGTATCTTTATAATAGACATAACGCTTGAGTCGATGTGCAATTTCTTTTAACAATAAATCTCCAATATTTTGTCCAAATGCATTATTAATTTTTTTAAAATTATCTACATTAAAACAAATAATCGAAAAATAACATGTTCTTTTTTTAGTTTTAGAAATGATGTTTTCTAACATTTCATCATATGCTAGACGATTCGATAAATTAGTTAATGCATCATGATAGGCAATATAATGCAGTCTTTTTAAAGTGGTTCTTTTTCCTCTTTCATAAAAATATACCAACGATATGATGACTAACACTAAACCCGAAATGGAAAAATATTGCAATAACAGTGGGTTCGCCAATTGAGAAACAGGAAATGAAAAATTCAAATATTCTAATAAATAAAAAATAGATATCGCTACTATACTCACGACACACCAAAAATAACCTACCCTCATTCCTCCTATAAATGCAGCAACTAATGGCAACAAAGTCAACCAATAAGAAGGAGCAGAGAAAATACCCCCTAAGCGGTAAGTTAACCAAATAATGATACCGGCTAATGCTGTAAGCAGCAGATGACGCGCATAAAATAACGAAGAAAAATATTTTAATATCAAGAGAGAACTTAGAATAAAGAGCTCCGCTAGAATTATTAAATATGCTTCAAAATGAGCGTGCAAAAAATAGTATAGTAATATAAAGATGGGTGAGGCTATGGTTGAAATAATGCATGCGCCTACCAAATTTTTGGCGCGCGTATATTGCAAAATATCTTTTGTAATATTATCTGGGATAAATATTTTGAAAATTTCATTAATTAGCATGAAACCTCTAAATAGTTCACCATAATAACAATGCTTGAGAATGATACGCTCAGTATAACTCATCTGATATAGGAGAGATATTTTATTGAAAAAATAGGGTTTTTTTTATTAAAATTGCCGTTATTCAGATAATTTTCTAACCATCGTTAAGAAATCAGTTAACATGCCCTGCAGCAGCACACATGAATAAACGCATTTTTTTCTAATCCCTCCTACGCTGAAAACGATGAGCCGCATCCACAGGTTGTTTTGGCATTCGGATTACGGATAATAAACTGCGCTCCTTCAATATCTTCTTTGTAATCAATTTCTGAACCCGTCAGGTATTGAAAACTCATAGGGTCAACTAATAACTGTACGGTACCACTGCCACTACCTTCACCTTCCTCATCATCCTCCTCGGTTGAAATGCTCTGAGTCACTACCGTATCATCTTCATTCACTGTTTCATCAAAGGTAAACCCGTATTGAAATCCTGAGCATCCGCCGCCTGTTACATACACCCGTAACTTTAAGCTCATGTTGCCCTCTTCCTGGATTAACTCCCAGACTTTGGCTGCTGCACTATGCGTAAAAACTAATGGATCATTCATTTAGACCGCCCCTGCATTTTGATGATATATTACCATAAATTGTAAGGACTTTATTATGCTTTGGCTCAAAGCTTTTCATATTATCTTTGTGGTTACCTGGTTCAGCGGGTTATTTTACCTACCTCGCCTGTTTGTCTATCATGCAAAAGCAACGGATTTAATCAGTAAAGAACGTTTTAAGATCATGGAAAAGAAACTCTATTACTATATCGCAACCCCAAGTGGCATTCTGACAATTCTGTTTGGATTAAGTTTAATGAGCATCCATTTCATAGGTTACCTACAAATGCCGTGGTTGCACCTTAAGCTAGGGTTAGTTTTCTTATTGGTACTCTATCATATTTATCTAGGTAAATTACTGCGTGATTTCAAACAGGATCGCAACATACATAGTCATACTTTTTATCGCTTTATCAATGAAGTCCCTACATTTTTTTTAATTGCAATCGTTTTGCTGGCTGTGATCAAACCTATTTTTTAATGTGATGACCGACGTCGCGAAACAACAGCATGATTATATTCGTCAGAAACGTTGCGGGGCTGCGCAAACAAACCCATCTGTTGCAGCGGAGAGACATCATCCATCATGTCCCAGTCATCATCATTACTATTTCGATGAACAGTATTTTTTAGAACGTCATCAAAGCTTAAAGAATGTTTAATTGCTTTAGGTCGAGCAAAAATACTATCAAAATAATTGATATTACTAATCAAAATTTGCGTTACCCCCTGAGAGAGCTGACCATTTTTTTCCTCTTCTCTTGCTATTTCAAAATTATAATTTTCTTCTCCTGGTACAGGAATATAATTATCCTGCGCAATAATTTTTTCATCGAGCTCCACACGAAAAGCATAATGATGCCCTGTTTTATTGATAATTATTTCTCGTTTCGCAGCGGATAAGGTTGTAAGCGCCTTATCATAAGGCACAGAACTATCCCCCAATAATTCCCACAAAGCTTGCACGTTTGTTTTTTTAGAATCCAGTTTGATTAAATGATCGGCAGAAATGGGTTCATTAATATCAGAAATATAATACAAACCTTCTGGGCTTAGAACATACGCTTTCCTCACCAATTCAAGAGGCAATTTATTAAGCGGAGAAACAGACACTAATAACAAATCGCATTCTGCAGCATCTAATTCTTCTTGAACATGTTTAGCTACAACAGGCAATTCAGCAAAAGCATTCACCCATGTTGGGTTTAGATGGTCCAGCACAAAAACAAATGGTTTAGAGGCATAAATACCAACAAGCACAGCACCAATAATCGATCCTGAACGCAAATAATAGATCCATTGAATAGCATCAATCGTGTTAGCATTGATCTCAACCAATTCACGTAACTCCCTTATCTTTAATAATTCTTGCGCTGTCAATAATTTTTTAGAAAATAAAAGCATAGGGTCATTACAAAACATTTTCAGTGGAAACAATCCCAAAATAAATAAAGACGCGGCAGTTAATTTAATAGGAGGAAAATTGATAAATGCTGAAACACTTTTTGCCAACCTATTTCTGATACTATCATCAGACAACGCGGGAACAAGCGTATTAGCCATTTGTGATAACTCAAGACGATTAAATTTAAAAAAATCTATTCCCTCTTGATTTCCTGGAAGCGGTTTATCTTGCAACAAGGCAAGCATCGCATATAATTGAAATACAAAATTACTTGTCGCATCATTAATAAAAAAGCTGACGGTGCTTCCTGCCAATAACCAATTTAATAATTCTGTCATCACTATAAATGAAAAACCATACGATAAAATATATGCATTATTTTTACTAAATTCTTTACTGCGATGTTCGGTACACATTCCTACTTGGCTAAGCTTATATTCAACCAAACATTGTCCGTAAGCTAATGCACTGACGATTTTACCTGGATAATAACCTCCGATTGACACCAGCTTCGCAGTCAGCAAATTTCTTGGATAATAAAATACACTCTCTAAATCTGCCTGAATTTTTAATCCTTTATTACAATCACAAGATGCAAATGGATGATTCGTTGCTATTTTAGAAGTTTCGTACGTGATAGACGCGGTGTAAGAAAGATTTTTAATTAAGTTGCCTATATAAAAAGAAAAAAACAATGTTCTGATTGAATAATCGAGCGCTCTCCCAACAAAAGAAACGGGAAAATCAGGTGCTATCTCACACATAAGCGACTTCGACCATTGATACACAATGACAGGGCCAGCATATAACACAATATTATTTATGAATGATTGCTTAATTAATTTGCGTAATTTCGGGTTCTTCCTCACAGTCGCATATAATGTTCTAAAACGTAATGTACTTCTTAACCCTTGCCAACTTTGCACCACAAAATCCCGTACTTTTTTTCTCACATCAGGTGATTGATACAGAAATTTTCCGACCGCCCAAAGTTGAGTCGCTGTTGCTGCCACGAAAGATTTTGCCGCCTGGATAGGACGAGATTTATAAATTTTAGAAATGTTTGTTTGTATAGATGTGACAATATGCGAACTATATTCTTTTAATTGTTTATAACGTCGCTTTAAACTATCCATAAAAAACATAACATCTTTCCTTGATGTGATTATAAGAAAAGACTAGCATGCAGAACCTTAACAAAATCTTAACGTCAGCGATCCCTTGTCATTATCTATTTCTTTTCTTTAATTGTCGCTTGAGGCGAGCAGCACGAATGACGTTTTTGCTTTTGCGGATATTACGTAAAACTCGAGCTAAATGCTGACGACTATGCGTCGTGAGTGTAACATGTACTGAAAAATAACGACCATCAAACTCTTCCGCATTGATCTGTTCAATATTAGATTCTGACTCAGAAATAGCAAGCGCAAG
The DNA here is from genome assembly GCA_964484285.1 of uncultured Coxiellaceae bacterium. Classification (GTDB taxonomy): domain Bacteria; phylum Pseudomonadota; class Gammaproteobacteria; order DSM-16500; family DSM-16500; genus CAZUQP01. Next base: position 8,868 of record CAZAEO010000031.1, read on the forward strand.
ACTCGCCAAACTGCCACGTTGATTTAAAATATCAACTCGTAAATCTACCGGAAAATCACCGTACACTTTTTCTTCCCAGCGCAAAGGAATTAATTTATCAGGTACATGTCGATAATTTTCTAACGATTCACATTGCTCAACATGCACCACTATACCTTGACCGGGCTCAATGTAACCACAAATATGATCGCCTGGAATAGGTCGGCAACATTTTGCATAAGTCACAACAATGCCTTCCGTACCTTTAATAGCAAGAGGATGAAGCAATGCCATATCGTGTGCTTTAATAATGTCAGCCACTTCACCAAATTTCGCTAATTGCTTTGCCGCGAGGGACGCAGTACGGTTTCCTAAACCAATTTCTTCATAAAAATGTTGTAACGATTCTAATTTCGCAGAATGAATAACGGATTGCAAATGCTCTTCCGGAATTTGTGTGATGCTCAAACCATAACTACGTAAGGATTTTTCGACAAGTCGTTTGCCTAGTTCAACCGATTCTTCGCGATGTTGTTTTTTCAAGAAATGTTTAATGTTACTGCGCGCTTTTCCTGTCACTACGAAATTAAGCCAGGCGGGATTAGGGCGTGCACCAGGAGCCGTAATAATTTCAACTTGTTGACCATTGGTAAGCGGTGTACTTAATGGCGCAAGTTTACGGTCCAATTTAGCCGCAACACAGGTATTACCAATATCCGAGTGAATAGCATAAGCAAAATCAACGGGGGTTGCGCCTGCGGGCAACTCCAAAATACTGCCTTTGGGAGTAAACACATAGACTTCATCAGGGAATAAATCAATTTTGACATTTTCAATAAACTCCAATGAATTTCTGGAGCTTTTATGCATTTCCAATACGCCTTTTAACCATTCTTTTGCACGATGCTGCGCTTCACCAAATACCGCTTTTTCTGTTTTATATAACCAATGCGCCGAAATACCATATTCAGCCATTTTATGCATTTCTTCTGTGCGAATTTGCACCTCAATAGGCACGCCATAAGGACCAAATAACACCGTGTGTAATGATTGATAGCCATTCGCTTTTGGAATAGCAATATAATCTTTAAATCGTTGTGTTAACGGCTTGTAAAGATTATGTAACACACCTAATACGCGATAACAGGTATCTAATTTATCTACAATGACACGAAATCCATAGACATCCATGACTTCAGAAAAAGATAAATGTTTCTCATGCATTTTTTTATAAATGCTATAAATATGCTTTTCACGTCCCGTCAAATAACGTATTGGGATGTTGGCTTTTTTTAAACTATTACGAATTTCCTTATCAATTAATTCCAAAATTTCGTGGCGACTGCCTAGCGCTTTAGAAACGGCTTCTTTTAAAATACGATAGCGCATAGGATAAAGCGCGGAAAAACCCAGATCTTCAAATTCAATCCGGAACGCATGCATACCCAGTCGATTCGCAATGGGAGCGAAAATTTCCAAGGTTTCTTTAGCAATTCGGCGTCGTTTTTCTAGCGGCAAACACTCAATGGTTTTCATATTATGTAGACGATCAGCAATTTTGACTAAAATCACGCGGATATCACGCGCCATTGCCATAACCATTTTACGAAAATTTTCAGCCTGTGCTTGGGCGCGACTCTCAAATTCTATTTGAGTCAGTTTCGTGACCCCATCTACCAGGTCAGCTACCTCTTTACCAAACTTTTCAATTAAATCCTGCTTTTCAACAGATGTATCTTCAATCACATCATGGAGAATGGCCGCTATAATAGTGGGCGGATCCATCCGCATTTGCGCCAAAATACAAGCTACAGCAACAGGATGGGTAATATAGGGCTCACCTGTATGACGTTTTTGTCCTTCATGCGCTCCCTTAGCAAGCAAATAGGCTTCTTCGATAGTCTTAATCTGGGCACTATCGAGATAATGTTGTAATTCTTGGCGCAGTTGGTCAAATTCTTGCACGTGAATTTTATCCTGAAAATTGGAGACTGTTTATATAACCGTTTACAACGCAATAAACATTCTCGAAAATTGCCTTACAATTTTCATTATGTATCATTATCTGTCATTTTTACAGAGCGTAAAACAGAAAAATGTAACCTTGCGGATCCCGCGGACCTT
>CAZAEO010000031.1:10980-18980 GCA_964484285.1 uncultured Coxiellaceae bacterium
AGGGCCGCGGGACAACGAAGTCGGAGTTAATTGACGCCCCCTAATCTTCTGAGCCGGTTGTATTTCCAGTGGTGGATATTTCATGAGGAGGTTCTTCTTGCGCAATTGGAATTAAATCAGCCCCAGCTCCATGCGCATCACTAAAATCAACATGTCCTGTCGCAATTTCACGCAACGCAACTACAGTGGCTTTGTCATTTTCCCATGGAACCACAGGATCCACGCTACCCCGCATAAGCTGGCGCGCTCTTTTAGCTGCAAGCATGACCAACTCAAAACGGTTAGCGACATTTTCCAGACAATCTTCAACAGTAATACGTGCCATTTTAATTATGCCTCAATTTTTATAGCTAATAACAAAGGGCTATTATTTTAACCTTATTTCAAAAAAGCTGCTAGTATATACCCTTATTTTATCCGCCCAAATTCATTGAGGATGTTATGGACAAATCTATTTTAATTACAGGATGCTCGACCGGCATAGGTCTTTGCGCTGCTAAGGCATTACATACAAAAGGCTATCGTGTTTTTGCGACCGCCCGTAAGGAAAGCGACGTCACAAAATTACAATCACTCGGCTTAGAAAGCTTGCGACTTGATGTGAATTCTTCTGATTCGATACGTTCCGCGCTTAATCATGTATTAGACAAAACAGGCGGCACACTCGATGCACTCTTCAATAATGCGGGGTTTGTGCAAGCCGGCGCAGTGGAAGATTTAACGCGCGATATGATGCGCGAACAATTTGAAACCAATGTTTTTGGTCCTATGGAACTAACCAATCTGGTTATTCCCATTATGCGTAAACAAGGTTACGGCCGCATTATTCAAAACACCTCGATTTTAGGTATCGTCGCCATGCCATTACGCGGTGCTTATAATGCATCTAAATTTGCGTTAGAAGGCTTTTCTCAGACCTTGCGCCAAGAGTTACGTGGTACCGGTATTTTTGTTTCCATTATTGCACCAGGCCCTGTTCGCAGCGAATTACGCAAAAATGCACTTATACATTATGAAGAAAATCTCAGTAAAAGAAACACGATACACCGCAACCTTTATCAACAGATGGAAACCTATTTCTTTAAACTCCCCTCCAGTAAAGATCGCTATGCAGCAGAACCTGACACCGTAGTTAAAAAACTTCTATTAGCGCTTGAAAGTAAAAATCCGAAAGCACATTATTACGTTACGTTCTTTGCGCATCTGTTTGCCTTCTTCCGACGTATTTTACCCGATGCAACACTCGATGCATTGATGGCAAAAATTAATCGTACTGAAATGAAACAAGGATCAAACCCATGAGCACTATTCTTGTTCTTTATTACAGTCGTTATGGTTCGGTCAAACAAATGGCCGATTATGTTGCCCGCGGCGTTGAATCTGTCACTGGAGCTAAAGCCTGCATTCGCACAGTGCCTGCTGTTTCACCTGTCATAGAAGCAACTCAACCTGACATTCCAGAACATGGAGCACCGTATGTCACGTTAGCTGATCTGGAAAATTGCGATGGGCTTGCTCTTGGCAGTCCAACACGTTTTGGCAATATGGCGGCTCCCATGAAATATTTTATAGATACAACCAGCAAACTATGGTTATCAGGTAAATTAGTGAATAAACCCGCTACCGTTTTTAGCTCCACTGCCAGCTTACATGGCGGCCAAGAAACAACATTACTCAGCATGATGCTGCCGCTGTTTCATCTTGGCTTTATTTTATTAGGTGTTCCGTATACAGAGCAGGACTTAAATACTACTACCACAGGCGGTACACCGTATGGTACAACCCACCATACCGGCCCTGATGGAAAAAACCCGGTTAGCCCAGAAGAACAGCGATTATGTTTCGCGCAAGGAAAAAGAATTGCAGAAATCGCACTGAAATTAAAAGCATCATCCTAAATTCGGCAGGCCTATTCATCTATGCAAAAATCCATAGGATTTAGTTTAATTGAAATCATGTTCGTATTAATTATTACGAGCATTTTAACTGCACTTTGTTGCCTTCCTATTTATTCGAAGCATTTAACTCATGCAAAACGCTTAGAAGCTGAAATGAATTTAATAAAGTTAGCAAGTGCATTAGAACAATATTATATTGTTAATCATACTTATCAAAATGCATCATTGAATGCACTTAATTTTCCAGAAAAAATCGCACACGATCAATATCAACTTGTGATTGATCACGCAACGGAGTCAGACTTCATGCTAAAAGCGGTACCTCTTAATCAACAAGCACGAAATGATCCCGCTTGTGCAATTTTGTTGTTGAGTTCCAAAGGAGAAAAAGGAATCACAGGCACGGGTCAATTAGCAAATTGCTGGGTATAAAGTCATACTAACAAACCAATGCAGTACCCTTCGCATCTATAATATTCCCTTGTGAATCAGGATAAACCACGCGCGCACGGCCTGAGCGATTTAACATAATCGCCCACACGACGTGATCTGTTTTTGCGTGACAAAACCAGAAAGTACCGTTTTCCGCGTTTGGAAATCCTGATGGCAAAAATTCGAGAAGAGAACGATGTAATGGAAATGCACGCCAATGCAACATACCTTCTACAGCAAGATGTTGAAAGGTATAAAACACCTTTCCTTTCACCACCACACTAAATCCATCTTGCCATTGATCTGTACACGTCTGATTATTCACGCTGCCACAAAGCAACGCTTTCGTATTTTGCATCATGGCTGTACTGCGTGTTAAATAAATAGCTCGCAATAATTGCGAACGAAGAATATCCGCAGTTGATTTTTGCGAAAACATTTGCACTGCAGGCACAGTAATAACTATGACAATAGCCATAATGACCAACGTCATAAGAAGCTCAATAAGAGAAAAGCCGCGCATTTATGTTATTTCACCAAAGGACGCATGTGTGGAAATAAAATCACATCACGAATGGAGGGTGAATCCGTAAATAACATAACTAAACGATCAATACCAATACCTTCCCCAGCCGTTGGCGGCATACCATATTCCAATGCCGTAATATAATCTTCGTCATAAGGCATTGCTTCTTCATCGCCTGCCGCTTTTTCTGCCGCTTGTTTACGAAACCGTTCCGCTTGATCCTCTGCATCATTTAATTCAGAAAATCCATTAGCAATTTCACGACCCGCAGCAAACATTTCAAAACGATCTGTCACAAACGCATTTTGATCATTACGCCGCGCGAGCGGTGAAACCTCTGCAGGATATTCCGTAATAAACGTAGGCTGAATTAATTGATCTTCCACCGTTTTTTCAAAAATATCGAGTTGGATTTTTCCAAGGCCATGACTTTCTTGTACCGGAATTTCTAATTTTTTCGCGATTTTTTGAGCTGCAGGGAGTGTATCCAAATCTGTTTTTTTGAGTTTCGGGTTAAAATGTAAAATAGAATCAAATAATGTCATACGCATGAATGGCTTACTTAAATCGACGACTTGCCCTTGATACGTTAACGTCGTTGTTTGCAAAATAGTGTCTGCTAAATAACGCATCAATTCTTCTGACAAATTCATCAAATCGTGATAATCTGCATACCCTTGATAAAATTCTAGCATGGTAAATTCCGGATTATGTCTGGTTGACAATCCTTCATTACGAAAATTACGATTGATTTCGAATACACGTTCAAAACCACCGACCACTAAACGTTTTAAATAAAGTTCTGGAGCAATTCGCAAATAGAGAGACATGTCCAATACATTATGATGCGTTACAAACGGACGCGCTGCAGCTCCTCCAGGCAAAACCTGCATCATCGGTGTTTCCACTTCCAGAAAATCACGCGCTTGTAAAAACTGACGAATTGCTTCAATGATTTTAGTGCGAATTAAAAAAATATGTCGCGTTGCTTCGTTCATCATTAAATCTAAGTAACGCTGACGATAACGTAACTCTTGATCAGTTAATCCATGATACTTGTCTGGCAACGGACGCAACGATTTGGTGAGCAACTCAATATGCTGCGTTCGAACAGATAATTCACCTGTTTTAGTTTTAAATAATTTTCCTTTTACCCCAACAATATCTCCAATGTCCCATTCTAAAAATGCCGCATACACATCAGGCGCTATTTCATCTTGTCGAACATACAACTGAATTTTGCCAGTCATATCTTGCAAATGCACAAAGCTTGCTTTACCCATTAAGCGTCGCGTCATCATGCGACCTGCGATTTTGACAATGACAGGATTTGCTTCTAATTCAGGTTCGGTTTTTTCGCCGTATTGTTTATGAAGTCGCGCTGCTAACGCATCACGACGAAAATCGTTGGGATAAGGATTGCGCTTGCGCCGCAATTCAGCTAACTTCGTACGACGTTGCGCAATTAACGTATTCGTATCTAATGTCGTATTTTCTTGTTCAGTCATGTTATAGCCCACTCAATAAACTCGCTTCAATAAATTTATCTAAATCACCATCCAACACCGCTTGCGTATTCGCTACTTCCACACCGGTACGTAAATCTTTAATCCGCGACATATCTAATACATAGGAACGAATTTGGCTGCCCCACGTTACATCCATTTTACCTGCTTCTAATTCTTGTTGCTTACTACGCTTTTTCTGCAATTCAAGCTCGTATAGTTTAGCACGTAATTGACTCATCGCAGTGGCTCGGTTTTTATGCTGCGAACGATCTGACTGACACTGCACTACCGTATTCGTTGGAATATGGGTAATACGCACAGCAGAATCCGTGCGATTAACATGCTGGCCCCCTGCACCCGAGGCACGATACGTATCGATGCGTAAATCAGCTGGGTTAATATCAATATTAATATTGTCATCAATTTCAGGCGACACGAACACTGAAGCAAATGACGTATGGCGTTTGTGGTTCGCATCAAAAGGCGATTTACGCACCAGCCGATGCACACCTGTCTCTGTACGTAACCAGCCATAGGCATAAGGCCCATTAAACTTGATTGTGGCGCTTTTAATACCAGCCACGTCTCCTGCTGAGGCTTCAATTAATTCCACCTGAAAATCATGCCGCTCCCCCCAGCGTAAGTACATTCGCAATAACATGTTTGCCCAGTCCTGGGCTTCTGTACCGCCTGATCCTGACTGAATATCCATATAAGCTGAATTGGCATCCATTTCGCCAGAAAACATGCGCTGAAATTCAAGTTGCTCAATTTGTTTGGTGAAATGATTGAGCTCGTTCACAATAAACTCGGCAGAAAGGGTATCATTTTCCTGTGCTGCCAACTCAAATAATTCTGTTGCATCGCACAGCCCTGCCTCCATGGAATCGATTGAGCTCACAATATTTTCTAATTGCGCACGTTCGCGTCCCAGATGTTGGGCTTTTTCTGGATTGTTCCAAATAGCAGGGTCTTCTAATTCACGTTGGACTTCTTGCAATCGATCACGTTTTTGATCGACGTCAAAGATACCCCCGAATATCTTGCAGGCGCTTATGCAAATCTTTGATGCGGTTTAAGGTAGAAGTGACTTCTATCATACTAATGTTCTCGGGTTGTTCTAAATTCGATATCCGGCCAGCGCTCCATCATCAAATTTAAATTGATCCGAGTAGGAGCTAGATACGTTAAATTATCACTGCCATCCAGTGCAAGATTATCAAATGCTTTATTTTTAAATTCTTCCAGTTTCTTCCCATTCTTGCAATAGATCCAGCGCGCGGTGACCACAGACACAGATTCATAAACACAATCAACGTTATACTCATGTTTTAAGCGATACGCAACCACATCAAACTGTAACATACCGACCGCACCTAAAATCAGACTGTTACTATTTAACGGTTTAAACAACTGTGTTGCGCCTTCTTCACATAATTGTTTTAGCCCTTTCTGTAAGGCTTTTAATTTCAATGGATCTTTTAAACGTACCAGGCGGAATAATTCTGGCGCAAAGTAAGGGATACCCGTAAATTTAATATTCTCGCCTTCAGAGAAGGTTTCACCAATTTGAATGGTGCCATGATTGTATAAACCAATAATGTCGCCAGGCCAGGCTTCATTGACATGTTCGCGCTCTGCTGCCATAAAAGTAAGCGCTTGGCTGATTTTGACTTCACGCTCCAGACTGACTTGATACATTTTCATGCCTTGCGTATAACGCCCAGAACACACACGCAAAAATGCAATTCGATCACGATGCGCGGGATCCATGTTTGCCTGGATTTTAAAAACAAAACCAGAAAATTTTTCTTCTGTAGGCTGAACAATCCGGGTTTCCGTTGCACGTGACTGAGGTGTTGGAGCATAGTCCGCAAATGCATCCAATAATTCGCGCACGCCAAAATTATTCAATGCAGAACCAAAAAAAACCGGCGTTAATGTGCCACGCAAAAATTCTTCTTTAACAAATTCATGACTTGCGCCTTTGACTAATTCGATATTCGCACGGATTTCTTCAGCAAAATCACCTAGCAATGTATTCAATTCTGGATTATTGAGACCTGAAATTTTTCTTCCCTCTTGTTGAATATTATTTTTGCCTGGTTCGTATAGATAAACTGCATTTTCATAGAGATGGTACACCCCTTTAAAATCACGTCCCATACCAATTGGCCAAGTAATCGGTGCGCAACGAATTTTTAAAATTGTTTCAATTTCATCTAACAGTTCAATTGCATCACGGCTATCGCGATCCAATTTATTAATAAACGTAATAATAGGTGTATTCCGCAAACGACAGACTTCCAACAATTTAATAGTGCGCTCCTCAACACCTTTGGCTGCATCAATCACCATGAGCGCTGAATCAACTGCGGTCAGGGTTCGATACGTATCTTCAGAAAAATCAGCGTGTCCCGGAGTGTCCAGCAAATTCATAATGTGTGATTGGTAAGGAAATTGCATGACGGATGTTGTTACAGAAATACCGCGCTGTTTTTCAAGCTCCATCCAATCAGACGTTGCATGTCGTGATGCTTTGCGGCCTTTGACAGTTCCAGCCATTTGAATAGCACCGCCAAATAATAATAACTTTTCTGTTAACGTTGTTTTGCCTGCATCAGGATGTGAAATGATCGCAAACGTACGGCGTTTTTGGATTGGGTTAGTTGACATAGTTTATGCTACAAAAAAATCTTTTCCGCGACCAGGGACATCTTTCCAGATACACTCTGCGCCATTATAGCTAGCTACGCGAATGTCAGGTTTACCAGGACCTGTCGCAGTAATAACAAAAACACAGGCTTTTAATGAAAATTGTTGCGGATCCTTTTGGGTCAAAGTTAAAGTATAAGCCACATTAAAATCATCACTCGCATCTAAGACAAAACCATATTCTTGTGATTTCAGAGGACTCACCGTAAATTCGCTAAGAAGCGAACCATCATGCGCTACAAAATGACCCCCTTCGCTAATCATTTGTAAGCGTGCATCCCAGTTGCCTTTATTTGAATTAACAACATGCCACGTATGCGGTGTATCTGCTATTGCGCTTGTGCTAGTCATAGTGATCATCAACGCGGATAAGCCAATTAATAATTTAGATTTTTTTCTCATTCGCACAGTCATTCTCCGTTATATCAATTCTTTCGCCATAACCAATGCATCTTCTCGCCCATGGTCCATGGCATAATAATTTTTTCGTTCGCTGATTTCAACAAATCCTAGCTTTCGATAGAGATTCAGGGCTTTTTCATTTGACCGGCGTACTTCTAAATAAATCATACGCATTTTATGCTGTTTTACTTCGAGCAATATATATTCTAACAATGTTCGTCCGACCCCTTTACCTTGATAAGCTGGCCGAACTCCCAAATTAAGAATATGTGCTTCATCAGGGGACGCTAAAGAAATCAGAATAAAACCGATTATTTGGTTATTTTCTTCCATGACCCAGCAATGACACCCGGTTGCCAGACAATGCACAAAAATATCATATGACCAGGGATCTTGTTGGGTAACCTGTTCAATGTCAACCAATTGCGCAATATCTGCTTCGTTTGCTTTTCTCATCATGCGATTATACCCATTACACCTCAAGATGCGAGATTTTAACATCCAGATTGCAAGAAGTTG
>CAZAEO010000032.1:0-18849 GCA_964484285.1 uncultured Coxiellaceae bacterium
GCCATGCAAGCGCTCTCCCAGCTGAGCTATAGCCCCGCTGCTCTGTTACTAATAATCGAGCAGCGATTCTAGGCAACCAGTATAGGCTTTGTCAATTAAAAATGATAATTTTTTTATTTATTTTCAAGTAGCCAACACTGTTTTTAAACGGGCAAGTACACGTTTACGTCCCAATAAAGATAAGGTGACATCAATCGGCGGTGAAGCCGTATCACCTGTGACCGCAACACGCACTGGTTGTGCTATTTTTCCTAATTTAATACCTAATTTTTCGGCAGTATTAAGTATCACTTGATGAATAGCTTCTTTGTTCCAATCCGTTAAAGCGGCTAAGCCGGTATGAATTTCAGCTAATGCCGGTTTTATATCTTGCGTGAGATGTTGTTTGACAGCATCAAGATTGTATATAACATTCTGACTATAAAAATAACGGCTTTTTTCTGCCATTTCACGTAATGTTTTAGCGCGTTCTGCTTGCGCTTTGATGATTTCTTCTAGGGGCGGGCCATTTTGGGTATTGATATTCAGTTGTTGCATATGCCAAGCAAGTTCTTTTGCAACGTGTGAGGGATCACTATTTTTAATGTAATATTGATTCAACCAGAGTAATTTTTCAGGATTGAATGCAGCAGGTGAATTGTTAATATCATGAATTTCAAAATAGCGGATCATCTCAGGAATCGAAAAAATTTCTTGATCGCCGTGTGACCAGCCAAGCCGTACCAAATAATTAATCAATGCTTCAGGTAAAAAACCTTCTTCACGGTACTGCATGACACCCACTGCTCCATGACGTTTAGACAAGCGCTTGCCGTCGCTGCCTAAAATCATGGGTAAATGGGCATAGTGAGGTAGAGTTGCGCCTAATGCTTGCAAGATATTTATTTGCCGCGGCGTATTATTGATATGATCATCACCACGAATGACATGAGTAATTTTCATGTCCCAATCATCAACAACGACTGTAAAATTATAGGTGGGCGTTCCATCGCTTCGGGCAATAATTAAATCGTCTAGTTCAGCATTATTAAAGACTAATTTGCCACGCACAAGATCATCAAACTCAACTAGACCTTCTTTTGGATTTTTAAAGCGAACAACATAACTACCTTCTGGTTGATCTTTACGTTCACGACAAGCGCCATCATAGCGAGGTTTTTCCTTGTTTGCCATTTGTTGTTCGCGTAAGTTGTCTAGCCGCTCTTTTGAACAATAGCAGCGATAGGCTTTACCTTCTGCTAATAGTTGTTGAATGACCGCGCGATAGCGATCAAAATGGTTGGTTTGATAATAAGGGCCTTCATCATAATTTAATCCAAGCCATCGCATCCCATCCAAAATTGCTTGCACTGATTCTTTTGTAGAGCGCTCTAAGTCCGTATCTTCAATTCGCAAAATAAAGGTGCCCTTGGTTTTATGTGCATATAACCAGCAATACAATGCGGTGCGGGCGCTGCCGATATGTAAATAGCCGGTGGGGCTGGGTGCAAAGCGAGTAATTATCGTCATACTATTTTTGTGCCTAAATTAAAACTAAGAAGTATAGATTGACTGTATGGGAAATGCCAAATAGAATTCGCCGCAAAGTGGGCGATTAGCTCAGCGGTAGAGCACTGCCTTCACACGGCAGGGGCCAGTGGTTCGACCCCACTATCGCCCACCAAGTACAAGTATCCTGAAAGTTGAGTTGTTGCATGCAATTGTCCGATTTTGATTATGAGTTACCAGAAGCGCTGATTGCACGCTATCCATTGTCAAAGCGCAGCGCAAGTCGTTTATTGTGTTTGAATAAACAAAATGGCGCGATTCTGCATCGTCAATTTACTGATTTAAGTGAATTAATTTCCGCAGACGATTTATTAATTTGCAATAATACACGTGTCATTGCGGCGCGTTTATTTGGCACAAAAGACACAGGCGGGCGAGTAGAAGTGTTGGTGGAGCGTGTTTTAGATACGCACCGTATTTTTGCGCATGTGCGTGCAAGCAAACCACCTAAACCACAAAGTATGTTATTGTTTGCAGAAACTATTATCTTTGAAGTTATTCAGCGACATGATGATTTATTTGAACTGCGCTGTCATGATTCACGACCTGTGTTAGACGTCATTGAAGCAATCGGCCAAATTCCGTTACCGCCTTATTTTCATCGTGCTCCAGAGCAAGAGGATCACGATCGTTACCAAACTATTTATGCAGAACATAAAGGCTCAGTTGCTGCTCCCACTGCAGGGTTGCATTTTGATCATGAATTTGTTGCGCAGTTGCAAGCGAAAGGTGTTGCGATAACCTATGTGACGCTGCATATTGGTGCTGGCACATTCGCGCCTGTGCGCGCGGATGAAATTGAAAAACATCGAATGCACGCAGAATATATTGATGTATCGCAGCAGGTTTGTGAACAAATCAAACAAACCAAAGCGCGTGGCGGACGTGTTATTGCAGTGGGTACCACCGTTGCACGTAGTTTGGAAACTGCCAATTTTTCTGGAGAACTCCAGCCTTTTTCTGGTGATACAACTATTTTTATTTATCCGGGTTTTCAATTTCGTTGCGTAGATGCTTTGATTACCAATTTACATTTACCTAAATCTTCGTTGCTCATGTTGGTGTCTGCACTGGCTGGTCAGCAACATATTGTGCGAGCGTACCAAGAAGCTATGCGTATGCAGTATCGTTTTTTTAGCTATGGCGATGCGATGTTTATCGATTAATAAATTGTGAATACCTATTACCGCTAATCTCTTGTAAGCGGTTATTCCTAAAATTCAAGGTAATGTATTTTTCAATTCTTTCACCGCGCCCCGGTTGGTAAGTGTAGACGTAGTCTATGCGATTGTTATCGAATGTATTAATTAACATAGGGGTTCCTACCACATCTTTTACTTCTGTTACTGTCATGCCTGGATGTAATTTGTTTACCCTGTCTTGCGTAATAATGTTACCTTGTTCGATATCCATTTTATGCACACAAGCCGATAAGGTGCATAGAGCTGCAAAGAGAGCAAATATTTTTTTCATAGTCGTTTTTCCACTTAATTTATTTTTGTATAGATATAAGAAAAGGACTACATCATAACTGATTTGAGTCATTTTTGTAACCTGTTATACTCTGTTTTGGACAGATCCCGGGAGAGTCGCATTGGATAATTCAGATTTAAAGAAAGTTGGCCTTAAGATTACGTTGCCGCGTATTAAGATTTTACAAATACTTGAAAGCGCAAAGCTACATCATCTTAGTGCAGAAGATGTATACCGTGTTTTATTGGATTCCGGCGAAGACATAGGGCTTGCAACAGTGTATCGAGTCTTGACACAGTTTGAGGAAGCAGGCCTGGTGGTACGCCATCATTTTGCGGAAGGACATTCTGTATTTGAGCTCGATCATGGCGTGCATCACGATCATTTGGTGTGCGTGAAGTGCGGAAAAGTGGAAGAATTTGTCGATGCGGTGATTGAAGAACGCCAACAATATGTGGCGAAACAAGCAGGGTATACTATCACAGATCATAGCTTAAATCTGTATGGGATCTGTCGGTCATGTCAGAAGTCAGCGTGACTCGTGGTTGTTCGCAAAGCATCGGGCTGTGCTTTTAGGCGATGTTATTTTCAGTACAAACGTGTCGGTTAACTTTCTCAACCATCTCTTTTGCATGCGCGAGTGTTTTGGAAGTCATTTCTATACCGCCTAACATGCGGGCAATTTCGTTAATTTTTTCTATTGCAGAAAGTGTTTGAATCTGTGTGTACGTTACATTTTCACGGTTAATTTTTGCGACAAGCATATGATGGTGTCCTTGCGCAGCAACTTGTGGCAAATGCGTGATACATAGTACTTGTTGTGTTTGTCCTAGGCGACGTAATAATTTTCCTACCATTTCTGCAGTGCCACCGCTAATGCCTACGTCTACTTCATCAAAGATTAACGTAGGGGTAGTGTGTTGTGTTGCTGTCGCAATATAAATAGCCAGGCTCACACGTGATAATTCACCGCCTGAAGCAATTTTAGCAAGCGGTTGCATGAGTTGCCCCGCATTGGTTTTGATTTGAAAAATAATTTTTTCTAAACCGGTTGGAGAGAATGCTGTTACATTATCTTGATCAAAATAGACTTGGAATTCTGCATGTGGCAAAGCGAGTTTTCGGATGAGAGCGGTAATGTTAATTGTTAGCTTTTTTGCAGCGGTCATACGACTTTGCGATAGTTTTTTGGCAACATGATGATATTTTTTTTCAAGATCGTGTAATTGTTGAGAAAACGCATGCAAACGTTCATCGCTATTTTCTAATTTATGCAATTCAGCTGCCAGGGTTTGCTGAAAATCATATAACTCATTAGGTGAAATTTTATGTTTGCGCGCTAAGTTAAATAATAGGCTAAGTCGTTGTTCAATCCAAGTTAAACGCTCTGGATCAAGATCAATGTTGTTGAGATAACGCTGCAGTTCATGCTCTATATCGCTTGTTTGAATAATGATGGATTTGATGCTTTCAATCCACGGTGTCATTTTAGGGTCAACGTGTTGTATTGCTTCAAGCGCATGTAATGCTTGATTTAAACAGCGTAATGCATTTTGTTCTTCCTGTTCTGTAAGGCAAGCAAGTGAGTGACTAATATTTTGTTGCAATTCGTTTGCATGCGCTAAACGTGTATGTTCAAGGTCTAGGGTTTGTAATTCGTCCGGCAAAAGTGCAAGATCTTCTATTTCGCGTAATTGAAATTTTAAAAATTCACTACGATTATTGCGTTCAGCAATCGATTTTTTTAAAGCAATCATTTCATTATTTAATGTACGCCATTCTTGCGCAATAGTTTTTACTTGTTCGATTAATTGTGTATGCCCAGCAAAATTATCTACTATTTCACATTGTTTTTCGGGACTCAGTAAAGATTGATATTCATGTTGCCCGTGAATATCGATTAAAAGACCGCTTAATTCGCGTAATGATTGAAGAGTAGTGGGTGTGCCATTAATGTAACTGCGTGAGCGCCCATCTTTATTAATGGTGCGACGAATAATGCATTCGTTTGTTTCTTGAGTTAACTCATGCTGTCTTAGCCATGCACATGCTGCTGGTAATTTGCTCGTGTCAAAGCAGAGACTAATGTCAGTTTTTTCTTGTCCTGGGCGGATAATATTTTCGGATGCACGTGTACCTAATGCCAATTCAATTGCATCAATCAAGATGGATTTACCTGTACCCGTTTCACCAGTAATAACCGTGGTTCCAGAACAAAAATCTAATAGTAATTCCTGAATCGTGACTAAGTTACTCACGTTGACTTGTATAAGCATGCGTATTATTCCGTATAATTCAGTTTTTTCCCCCAATGAAGTTTACTGCGCAGAGTTTCATAATAATTGTAATCAATTGGATGAATGAGATGTAATGGTTGTGGTTTTTTACGAACGGTAATACGACAACCCGCTGGTGCACGAATATTAGATCGTCCATCACAATTCAACTGTGAAGAGGTAATATTGTTAGGTGAAATAATGACATGAATGCGTTGATTTCCTTCAATGACAATTGGGCGATAGCTTAATGAATGCGGGAACATTGGCACAAGCACTATCGCATCTAGTTGGGGATGTAGAATAGGCCCGCCTCCTGAGAGCGCATAAGCGGTTGAGCCAGTAGGTGTCGCAATAATTAAACCATCGGAATGTTGACTGCAAACAAACCGATCATCAATATATATTTCAAATTCAATCATACGTGGAACAACATCAGGAATAATGGCAACTTCGTTGAGTGAATCATCTTGACCTAGATTGTTCCCATGCAATTCAATTGAACTCGTGAGTAAAAAACGTTTTTCGATTGTGTATTCGCCTTGTAAAACCGCCTGGATTTTATCTAGTTCGGTTGGAAGAATGTCGGTTAAGAAACCTAAGCTGCCGCGGTTAATACCTAAAACAGGTAAATCTTGATTAACAGCAATGTGAGCCGCGTGTAATAAACTGCCGTCACCGCCTACTACAATTAATAAATCACAATGTTGACCTAATTTTTCTCGTGGAATGACAGTTAAGTTTTTTTCATTTAAAGATTCAGCGGTTTCTTCTTCAATATAGATGTGTAGCTTGAGAGTATGCAGATAGTTTATCAATGTGCTTAGGGTTTCTTTTATGGTGGAGGTTCTCACTCGACCGATAATTCCGATATTTTTAAACGCAGCTGGCATGTTATGTCCTATAGGGCTGATACGATGTTAAAATTTTATGTTATATTTGCTTTCTGTACCATAGGTGAATTATGAAGGAAGCATCAGTGAATCAGCGCGCCCAGCGGGTATTAAAAATCCTCGTAGAGCGCTATATTCAGGACGGCAGCCCTATTGGATCAAAAACCATCGCTGAAGAATATGCGCTGGGTTTGAGTCCCGCAACCATTCGTCATATATTGGCAGATTTGGAAGACACTGGCTATCTCACATCTCCTCATACTTCGGCAGGGCGGATTCCGACCGCGCAAGGTTATCGCTTGTTTGTCAATAGTCTATTAACAGTTAAACCATTAGAAGGTGCTGAGGTTCAAGAATTAAAAAATAAATTGAATCCTGATTTAACATTATCAAGCTTATTGGAATCTGCTTCATCACTTTTATCGGGTCTAACTCAATTAACAGGCGTAGTGGCTTTGCCAAAACGTAATCGTATTGAATTGCGGCAAGTTGAGTTTTTGGCTCTTTCTTCTAATCGAGTATTGGTTATTTTGGTATTGAATAATCGAGAAGTGCAAAATCGGATTATTTATACAGATCGGGTCTATACTCAGAGTGAGTTACAACAGACAGCGAATTATTTAAATATGCATTATGTGGGCAAGGATTTATTAGCCATTCGGCAAGATATCTCAACCGCCATCCGGCATGACCAGAATAACATGGCGTGTTTACTGCAAACCGCTATGGATGTGGCGAGCAAAGCATTTTCAAGTTCTCTGGAAAATAACAAAAACTATGTTATTGCAGGGCAAAATCACTTACTTAATTATTCTCGTGAAGTTGATTTAGAAAAGTTGCAAATGCTATTTGATGCGATTACGCAAAAGCAGGAAATTTTAAATTTATTGAACCAGGCATTGGAAGCCGAAGGAATTCAAATTTTTATTGGGAAAGAATCGGGTTATCAGTTGTTTGATAATTGTAGTATTGTGACGACGTCGTATTCTGTTGATGGTCAGCTTATTGGTAGTTTAGGGGTGATCGGGCCAACACGCATGTCTTATGAGCGAGTGATCTCTGCGGTGGATGTGACAGCAAAATTATTATCAGCTGCCTTGAATCAAGGGTAATCAGTCCATATATACATAAAGATTAAAGAATGAAAAAGTAACCTTATTAACCGGAGGGAAACGTGTCAGCTAATGATGCCAAAGCGGGAAGTACCGCATCCTTACAGCATAAATTACATCAGAATAATGATGCAGATGATCTGAATGCAGAAGAGCATCCTGATGCTATGCTTGAACATCCATCTTATGAGGAATTACAGAATAAATTAACAGAAGCAGAAGAAAAAGCGACCCAATCCTGGGAGCGTCTCTTGCGTTTGCAAGCCGACATGGACAATATGCAGCGACGAGCTGAACGTGATGTAGCGAATGCCCATAAATATGCACTTGAAAAGTTTGTTCTTGAGTTGTTGCCTATTGTGGACGGGTTAGAGCGTGCTCTGGCTGCTCACGCAAATGAGCAATCAGGGCCTGATTCATTATTAGATGGTGTTCATCTTACATTAAAAATGTTATACACCACGTTTGAAAAATTTGGTATCCAGCAGGTGGATCCACAATCACAACCTTTTAATCCGGAACAACATCAAGCAGTATCTACGCAAGCAGATCCTAATACGCAATCTGGAACAGTATTGGCTGTATTACAAAAAGGTTACTTATTGAATAATAGATTAATTCGACCCGCTCTGGTGGTTGTTGCAAAATAAGAGCAATTGAAAAATCAAGAAATACCCACATATATTAAAAGTAATGACCCTTTATTTTGGAGAAAAACATGGCAAGTAAGATTATTGGTATCGATCTGGGGACAACAAACTCATGTGTCGCGGTGATGGAAGGGGATAAAGTTCGCGTCATTGAAAATGCAGAAGGCGATCGTACTACCCCATCTGTTGTCGCCTATTTAGATAATGATGAAGTATTAGTAGGCCAACCCGCTAAACGCCAAGCAGTCACCAATCCAACAAATACTGTTTATGCTGCCAAACGATTGATTGGTCGTCGTTATGATGAAGAGGTTGTACGTAAAGATAAAGAAATAGTGCCGTATAAAATTATTAAGGCTGATAATGGCGATGCTTGGATTGAAGTATTAGGTAATAAAAAATTGGCACCGCCACAAATTTCTGCACAAGTACTTATGAAAATGAAAAAAACGGCAGAAGATTACTTGGGCCATCCTGTTACAGAAGCTGTGATTACGGTACCTGCTTATTTTAATGATTCTCAACGTCAAGCAACGAAAGATGCGGGACGTATTGCAGGCCTGGAAGTAAAACGCATTATCAATGAACCTACTGCAGCAGCGTTGGCATTTGGTTTAGATAAAAAACCAGGTGATCGTAAAATTGCTGTTTATGATTTAGGTGGTGGAACATTTGATATTTCAATTATTGAAATTGCTGAAGTGGATGGTGAGCATCAATTTGAAGTGTTATCGACGAATGGTGATACCTTCCTTGGCGGTGAAGATTTTGATTTGCGTTTAATCAATTATTTGATTGACGAATTTAAAAAATCATCAGGAATTAATTTGCGTAACGATCCACTTGCGCTACAACGTCTTAAAGAAGCGGCAGAAAAAGCCAAGATTGAATTGTCTTCAGCACAACAAACTGAAGTGAATTTACCTTACATTACTGCTGATGCAAGTGGTCCAAAACATTTGAATGTTAAAATTACCCGCGCAAAATTGGAATCATTAGTAGAAGATTTAATTCAACGTACAGTTGAACCATGCAAGATAGCTATTAAAGACGCGGGTGTCAGCATCAATGATATTGTTGATGTGATTTTAGTAGGCGGGCAAACACGCATGCCTATGGTTCAAGAAACAGTTAAACAAATTTTTGGCAAAGAACCACGGCGCGACGTGAATCCTGATGAAGCTGTAGCGGTAGGTGCGGCTGTACAGGGTGCCGTGCTTTCAGGCGCTGTGAAAGACGTATTATTGCTGGATGTGACTCCGCTTTCTCTGGGTATTGAAACCTTAGGTGGCGTAATGACTAAACTTATCGAGAAAAATACCACTGTTCCTACAAAAGCAAATCAAGTCTTTTCAACTGCGGCAGATAGTCAAACTGCAGTGACTGTGCATGTATTGCAGGGTGAACGTGAGATGGCTTCAGCGAATAAATCATTGGGCCGTTTTGATTTGACAGATATTCCTCCAGCGCCACGCGGCATGCCACAAATTGAAGTTGCGTTTGATATTGATGCCAATGGTATTTTACATGTTTCCGCAAAAGATAAAGCAACGGGCAAAGCGCAGTCTATTGTGATCAAGGCATCAAGCGGTCTTGCAGAAGATGAAATTAAAAACATGATTAAAGATGCTGAAACACATGCTGCTGAAGATCGTAAATTTCATGAATTAGTCACAGTCCGTAATCAAGCAGATAATATGATTCATGCTGTTTCCAAATCATTAAAAGAAGCAGGGGATAAAGTATCTGCGGATGAGCGTGCCGCAATTGAACGTGCAGTCGAGGCATTGAAAGAAGCAGTGAAAGGAAATGATAAGGATCTAATTGAGGCTAAGACAAAAGAGTTGACGGATGCTTCAGCGAAGATGGCAGAAAAACTTTATGCAGCATCATCGCAACAGCCAGATACGGAACAGCAACCGGGATCACAACCTGAAGAAGGTAAGAAGGGTGATACCGTTGTTGATGCAGAGTTTGAAGAAGTAAAAGATGATGATAAGAAGTAAACTTCGGTTATACTTCTACACAAAAAACATCCCCCGCTGGAAGTTATCTCTGTATGCTCAATTGAGAGCGGGGATAACATCTCGCTAACATGAATGAATAATCACATGTCAAAAAAAGACTATTATGAAGTGCTAGGCGTATCGCGTAACGCAAATGACGAAGAAATTAAAAAAGCGTTTCGTCGGTTAGCTATGAAACATCATCCTGATCGTAATCATCATGATAAGGCTGCCGAAGAGAAATTCAAAGAAATCCGCGAAGCTTATGAAGTGTTATCGGATAATCGTAAGCGTGCTACGTATGATCAGTTTGGTCATAACGCCCAGGAAGCAGGTGGTTTTGGTGGAATGGGCGGGATGAATTTTAGTGATATTTTCGGAGACATTTTTGGGGACATTTTTAGCGGAGGTCGTGCTGGCCCACAAAGGGGGGCTGATTTACGTTACCATCTCGAAGTAACGCTAGAACAAGCAGTGATTGGTACCGTTGCTGAAATTACTATCCCTACCCAGGTTGCGTGCAGTGGATGTGGTGGTAGCGGAGCACGTAAAGGCGCATCACCCACTACTTGCGGTGATTGCGGTGGTCATGGGCAAATTCGTATTCAGCAAGGATTTTTTTCAGTACAACAAACCTGTCCTTCATGCCGAGGAAAAGGGCGATTGATTTTGGATCCTTGCCCTCTGTGTCATGGAAAAGGTCGTCGCAAACAAACCAAGAAATTATCTGTTAAAATACCACCCGGAGTTGATACAGGCGATAGAATTCGTTTGGGTAGCGAAGGTGAAGCGGGCGAACCAGGAGCGCCATCTGGCGATCTTTATGTGCAAATTAATGTAAAGCAACATTCTATTTTTGAGCGCGATGGTACAAATTTGCATTGTGAAGTTCCAATTAGTTTTGTGACGGCTGCGTTGGGCGGTGAATTGGATGTTCCTACCTTAACGGGACGTGTTAAATTAAAAGTGCCTGCTGAAACACAATCAGGCAAAGTATTCCGCTTAAAAGGGATGGGCGCTCCCTCCGTGCAAGGAGGAGGTACAGGTGATTTGTTGTGTAAAGTTATCGTAGAAACTCCTGTCAACTTGACGCATAAACAAAAAGAATTGCTCGGGCAGTTTGAAAAAACTCTTTCTATGGATAATAAACATAATCCAAGATCAAATTCTTGGTTTGATAAAGTAAAAAAATTCTTTGAAGATATGAAGTTTTAACCTGCATTCGGTAGCTGAAACTGTGCAGTAGGTTTAAAGTGCATCTAGAGGTATAGTATGAATAAAGTTCCTATGACTGTTTTTGGCGCAGAAAAATTGCGCGAAGAATTACATCATTTAAAAACAATTGAGCGTCCTAGAATTATTAATGCCATTGCGGAAGCACGGGCTCATGGCGATCTAAAGGAAAATGCAGAGTATCATGCAGCACGCGAGCAGCAAGGTTTTGTTGAAGGACGAATCTTAGAAATTGAAAGCAAATTATCTATGGCGCAGGTCATTGATGTGATGCAGATTGAAAACACAGGAAAAGTTATTTTTGGCGCAACAGTCACATTAGATAACGTAAATACGGGCGTAGAAGTATGTTATAAAATTGTAGGGGATGATGAAGCTGAAATTCGCGCTAATAAAATTTCAATTAGCTCACCTATTGCACGCGCCTTGATTGGAAAATATGAAAGTGATGCAGTTGAAGTGCGTACGCCGGATGGGGTAATTGAGTATGAAATTGTTAAAGTAGCCTATATATAATTTAATTATTTATTCATAGAGTCTTCATGCCAACCAGTAAAAGCAGCCGTCGCTGGCTTCGAGAACATTTTTCTGATCCCTATGTGAAACAAGCCAAACAAATGGGATTTCGTTCGCGCGCGATTTATAAATTACTCGAAATACAAGAACGCGATAAGCTATTTAAACCTGGTATGACTGTCATTGATTTGGGTGCGGCGCCAGGTGGTTGGTCACAATTGGTTGCTAATTTGGTAGGCAAACAAGGACAGGTTTTTGCAATTGATATTCTACCTATGGCGCCTCTTCCTGGCGTGAAATTTATTTTAGGCGATTTTACTCAAGCTGAAGTGGTAGAGGAATTGTTAAAACGGTTAGGGGAAGCGAAAGCAGATTGGGTGATTTCAGATATGGCTCCTAATATGAGCGGGGTTGATAGCGTAGATCAATCACGCTCGTTGGCGTTAGCCGAATTAGCATTTGATTTAGCGCAACATGTTTTACATAAACAAGGGGGATTGTTAGTAAAAGTTTTTCAAGGCGAGGGATTTGATGCATTCTTGAGGATGTTGCGTCACTATTTTAAAAAAGTCATTATCCGCAAGCCTAAAGCATCTAAGAATCGTTCACGAGAAGTGTATTTGCTGGCAAGAATGGCGTAAGTAAAAAATGACAATGCTTTTTTCTCTATTTTACTTAAGGTATTATGACTTTATATAGGCAGTGAGTTGAAAGGGGTTCATCAGGTGAATGACACGATTAAAACAATACTTTTATGGATGGTAGCCGGGATCATTCTGGTTTCCGTCTTTAATGTCTTTGGACCTAGACGTGAGCCAGAGCAAAGAATTACCTATTCGGCTTTTATGAACGAAGTTAAGCAAGGTAACGTGAGTTCAGTAACGATTTCTGATCAGGAATTAGTAGGTACCATGCAAAACAACAAGATGTTTGCAACGTACTTGCCAATGGCAAATGACACGCAACTCTTAAAAGACCTGCTTGACAAGAGTGTAAATGTAAAAGGCAAACCACCAGAACAGCCAGGTTTGCTTATGCATTTGCTTAATCTATTGCCGTGGATTGTGTTATTTGCGATTTGGATTTATGTGCTTCGTCAGCAAGCAGGCGGCGGACGTGGGGGAGCATTTTCATTTGGTCGTAGCCGTGCACGCTTATTAAGTGAAGATCAAGTAAAAGTGACATTTGCTGACGTCGCTGGTGTGGATGAAGCAAAAGAAGAAGTGAAAGAGTTAGTCGAATTTTTACGTGATCCGAATAAATTTCAAAAATTAGGCGGCAAAATTCCGCAGGGCGTGCTGTTGGTCGGTCCTCCCGGTACCGGAAAAACATTATTGGCCAAGGCCGTTGCAGGGGAAGCCAAGGTGCCATTTTTTACAATTTCAGGCTCTGATTTTGTTGAAATGTTTGTGGGTGTTGGCGCATCACGCGTGCGCGATATGTTTGAACAAGCTAAAAAACAAGCGCCTTGCATTATTTTTATTGATGAAATTGATGCAGTAGGTCGTCATCGTGGCGCAGGTTTAGGCGGAGGTCATGATGAGCGTGAGCAAACACTGAATCAATTGCTTGTTGAAATGGATGGATTTCAAGGCAATGAAGGAGTCATTGTTATTGCTGCAACCAACCGTCCTGATGTGTTAGATAATGCATTGTTGCGTCCAGGTCGATTTGATAGACAAGTGGTCGTTGGTTTGCCTGATGTGCGTGGACGCGAACAAATTATGCGAGTTCACATGCGTAAAGTGCCATTAAATGATGATGTGAATCCAGCTGTTATTGCGCGTGGGACACCTGGGTTTTCGGGTGCTGATCTTGCCAATATTGTTAATGAAGCAGCTTTATTTGCTGCTCGTGCTAATAAACGTGCTGTAGGTATGGAAGAATTTGAAAAAGCCAAAGATAAAGTTATTATGGGAGCAGAACGTCGCTCCATGGTGATGAGCGAGTCAGAAAAGAAATTAACTGCTTATCATGAAGCAGGCCATGCTATTGTAGGGCTCTTAGTTCCGGAACATGATCCTGTTCATAAAGTTACAATTATTCCGCATGGCAGAGCTTTGGGTGTGACGATGTTTTTACCTGAAGGTGATCGTTACAGTTATAGCAAAGAACATTTAGAAAGTAAGATTTCGAGTTTATTTGGGGGCCGTATCGCGGAAGTTATTATTTTCGGTCCAAGCAAAGTCACGACAGGCGCTTCAAACGATATCCAAAAAGCAACTGAATTAGCAAGAAGTATGGTAACAAAATGGGGTCTTTCTGAAAAATTAGGTCCTCTGACTTTTGGAGATGACGAAAAAGAAGTTTTCTTGGGGCATTCTGTTGCGCGGCATAAGGAAATTTCTGAAACAACATCGGGCATTATTGATCAAGAGATACATGTTATTATTGACCGTAATTACAAACGTGCAGAACAAATTCTACGAGAAAATCTTGAAACATTACATACGATGGCCCAAGCGCTCATTAAATATGAGACGATAGGGGTAGAGCAAATTCAAGATATCATGTCTGGTAGGCCAATGCGTGAACCCGCCGGCTGGCCGGAGAGTGGTAAGCAGAACAATACAAAAATACCCCCATTAACTGATGAGCCCAAAGAACATGGTACTGTTAAAAGAGACGATAACGAAGGACTCCGTTCAGCAAACGACGAGTAATTCTACAGCTTCTGCGCAACGACAACGCAAATACTTTGGTACAGATGGTATACGTGGTCGTGTAGGCATATGGCCTATTACACCTGATTTTATTTTAAAATTAGGTTGGGCTGTTGGAAAAGTACTTGCTAGACAAGAATCAGGTAAGGTGCTGATTGGTAAAGATACTCGTATCTCTGGCTATATGTTTGAATCTGCTTTAGAGGCCGGTCTTTCGGCTGCGGGTGTTGATATTCATTTACTGGGACCTATGCCTACTCCTGCAATTGCTTATTTAACCCGTACGTTACGCGCACAAGCGGGTATTGTTATTAGCGCTTCTCACAATCCTTATTATGATAACGGCATTAAATTTTTCTCGGCACAAGGAACAAAACTTCCTGATGAATTAGAAATAGCGATTGAGGAACAGCTTGAAAAAACAATGACAACTGTGGATTCAGCTGAATTAGGTAAAGCGATTCGTGTTGTAGATGCACCCGGTCGTTATATCGAATTTTGCAAAAGCACTATTTCATCAGATACTACTTTAAATGGATTGAAAATTGTTATCGATTGTGCGAATGGCGCTGCCTATCATATTGCTCCGAATGTTTTTCTTGAATTAGGAGCGGATGTCATTCAGTTAGGTATCGATCCAAATGGGATTAATATTAATTCTGAATGTGGTGCAACCCATACAGAAAATCTTATTCAAGCTGTTTTGCGTGAAAAAGCGGATGTGGGTCTTGCATTAGATGGCGATGGCGATCGCGTTATTATGGTAGACCATGAAGGCCATCTTGTAGATGGAGATGATGTGCTCTATATTATTTCACGACATCGCTATGAATTGGGTATTTTAAAAGGCGGTATTGTGGGCACTTTCATGTCTAACTTGGGGTTAGAACATGCAATTCATGATATGGGCATAGAATTGGTTCGTGTCCCAGTCGGCGATCGCTACATCATCGCAGAAATATTAAAACGTCAATGGCATTTAGGCGGTGAGCCATCAGGACACATTATTTGTTCAGATGCAATTACAACAGGTGATGGCATTATTACTGCCTTGCAAGTTCTTTCAGCTATGCGGCATAAAAAGCAACCATTAGCACAATTAAAGCAAGGGTGGCAGCGATATCCGCAAGTACTTGTGAATGTAAATGTAACGCAAGATTCTGACCCACTGCAAAACTTACCTATTCGTGCGGCATTACGCGAAGTAGAAAATATTTTAGGTACGACAGGAAGAGTGTTGCTGCGTCGTTCTGGAACAGAGCAGCTCGTACGCGTGATGGTCGAAGGGGATGATGCACTCCGTGTCAAACAATTAGCAGATCAACTTGCCGCTGTTGTGAAGGAAGAGTTAGCATAAGCTCGCACCCTCAACTGATAAGTTAAGGGTGTGAATTAAGCTATATGGAAAGGTTTTTAAAGTGCCATATCTTTGAGTTTTCTGAGAGCCCTAATTTTTACAACTCTACGGGCAGGTTTAGCTTTGAACATCACTTCTTCGCCTGTGAACGGATTTCTGCCTTTACGAGCAGGTCTCGCAGGTTTTTTTATAACATGGATTTTTATGAGGCCGGGCATAATAAATTTGCCAGGGCCACGTGATTTAACATGTAGTTCAATCAACGTACCTACTCCATCAAGAACCATAGCAACATCTTTTTTAGGTAGTGCAGTCATGTCCGTTAAAGCTCTCAAGATGCCACTTTTGGTCAAAGGATCTTTGACAACAGGTATCGTTGTTCTCTTTGGTGCAGTTTTTACCATTGCCTTCGCTGGTCTTTTCTTCATTGATTTCCCTTTCGATCTGGCAGAAGCTTTTTTAGCAGCCATTGTTAATTCCTCTTTAAAAAGTCAAAATGATGCAATGCATACAATAACATATCTTAATAATTTTGCGAGTATTTTTATTCAAAAATGGCGAAAATAAATGAGAAAATTTAAAAAATCACAATGAAGCATATTTTGTATTGCTTAAAAACAGAATGAAAGTTAGCCTTGCGATAGAGTGTAGATCAGTATGGAGAAAGTAATTATGTTTGTGTCTTTTTTGCGAGTCATCTTAATTTTATGTTTTATGATGATTTATTCTGCTTGTGCGGTTTCAAGCGAAGAGCAGCCAGTGCATTTTTTAAGTTTAACTGATATTCATTTCAATCCCTTTGATTCTTGTACGGCAACACCTTGTCCCTTAATCGAGGCGCTTCGGCAAACGCCACTCAGTCAATGGGATGATCTGTTGGCTAAAAATCAGATTAAATTGGCGGGTTACGGGGCTGATACTAACTACCCCCTGTTAAAGTCAGCTTTGACAGATGCAAGTAAGCGATCGCTAGAGCAGCATGTTTCCTGGGTGCTGATACTGGGAGATTATCTATCACATAATTTTAAAGAAAATTACCTACAATATTCTGGCGATAAAACGGCGGAAGGTTATCAAGCCTTTGTTAAAAACACCCTCACATTTCTAACAGAGGAGATAGCCAGTGCATTTCCTAAGCAGGATGTCTATATGGCGGTGGGAAACAATGATTCCTATGTGGATGATTATGTGTCTCAACCTAATGGGCAGTTTTATCAAGATATGGCCCAATTATGGGGAAGCTTGATTAAAGATAAAAGTGTGCAAGTTGATATGCAGCGAGATTTCCCTGTTGGGGGTTATTATGCGATTAATATGCCTGATGTGCCTAGGTTAAGATTAATTGTATTAAATTCAGTATTGTTTTCAAGGAAGGCACAAGGAACAGGTGTAGATCAAGCAGCGCAACAACAGTTGGATTGGTTGCATACACAATTGGTTGCAGCGCACGCCAAACAACAAAAAGTTCTCCTAGCCTTGCATATTCCGGCAGGGATAGATGTCTATGCTTCTCTTAAAAAAACACCCTTTTCAGTAGTTGAATTATGGAAACCCCAATATACCCAGCAATTTCAAACGGAGCTTCAGCGATTCTCGACAGATCTGATGGGTATAATGTCGGGTCATTTTCATATGGATTTTTTTCAGGTATTGAAAGGGGATGAGGCTTCTCCTTCATCTGTTTGGGTGACGGGAACACCCGCTATTAGCCCAGCATTTGGAAATAACCCTGGTTTTAAAATATATGCTTATTCTCCTTCCGCATTAAGCTTTACAAATTTTGTGACTTATTTCGATCCCTTAATGGACCAAGGGGGATGGATGGAAGAATATAATTTTAATTCGATTTATCAACCGGGCTGTCAACATTGTCGTGTGGTAGATGGCATGGATTTATTAGCCCCGTCAGGCAAGTTGGCGGATCATTACATAAGTTATTTTGCAGTAGGAACAAATAGTCAGCCTATTTCAGCTGAACATAAATGGCTGCCTTATTACTGGTGCGCTATTCACCATATGGCATTGATTAATTATCAATCTTGTTTAGCTTCTTCTGCAAAATTGGGCTAATGTACTTGCTTGTTTTTGGGCGTTGCTATAAAATTCAACCTCTTTTAAAACAGGTATTTTATGTTTACTCCATTGGAGTAGGAGTCAGATGAGAACTTATAACGCAAAAAATGAAACGACAAGCCATAATTGGTATCTTGTTGATGCTTCAGGAAAAACTTTAGGCAGACTCGCTAGCGAAATTGCAAAACGTTTGCGTGGTAAACACAAACCAGTTTATACGCCACACGTTGATACAGGTGATTATATTGTTGTGATTAATGCAAATCAGGTTAAAGTGACCGGTAACAAGCGCAAAGATAAAGTGTATTTTAATCATTCTGGGTATCCAGGCGGTATAAAAGAAATTACCTTTGACAAGTTATTAGCAAAAAAACCAGAGCGTGTTATTGAGATTGCAGTAAAAGGCATGTTGCCTAAAAATCCATTAGGTCGTGCAATGTATCGCAAATTAAAAGTCTATGCAGGCAGAGAACATCCTCATACAGCACAACAACCGCAAAATTTAGATCTTGATACGGAATAAAATATTATGGCAATAGCTCAACGTTATTATGGTACTGGACGTCGTAAAACATCCACTGCACGTGTGTATTTAAAACCAGGTAAAGGTAGTATTGTAGTTAATGCACAAGCATTAGAAGAATATTTTGGGCGTAAAACGTCTCAAATGATTGTGCGTCAACCACTTGAAGTCACCCATCTTTTGAATCAATTTGATGTGACAGTGACAGTTGTGGGAGGTGGAATTAATGGGCAAGCAGGCGCTATTCGTCATGGTATTGCGCGTGCTTTATTGAAGTTTGAGCGTGAAAGTGGTGCAGATACAAATGCTGATAATTCCATACGTAAACTGTTACGTACGGCGGGATATTTAACACGTGATGCACGAGAAGTTGAACGCAAGAAAGTGGGCTTGAAGAAAGCGCGAAAAGGCACGCAATATTCTAAGCGTTAATTTTATTTCATGATGTTTTGTACATATATGTATTCTTGGTGGGGGATCGTCTAGCGGTAGGACAGCGGACTCTGACTCCGTTAACCTAGGTTCG
>CAZAEO010000033.1:0-18450 GCA_964484285.1 uncultured Coxiellaceae bacterium
GGGGAGCGTTCAGCCTCAGAGCGAACGGTTTTTTGTCGTGTACTGAGTAATTCGTTAGTCTTTTCTCTGTGCATGACAAAAATTTCGGCCGTTCCCCTGAGGAGGCCGCGGAGCAGCCGTCTCGAATGGTGAACAGCAATCTCATAACGCGAGCCTCGGGTTTTTAATAACCTCCTGTTAACTCTATTAAACTTCCTGCACACATGATACTTGTATTACAGGCTAAATCCGTTACGTAAGTTGCTATTTCTGAAGGATGAGCAAAACGTCCCATGGGCATTTGGGAAATACGTTGTTGATAATAATCTGGCTGTGAGCGCTTTTTTTCAGCCCAAGCACTATCCTCATGCTCAAATATACCGGGCAATACAGCACAAAACATAATATTATGTTTGGTATAATGTCGAGCAGCACTTTTGACATATGCATTGATTGCAGATTTTGCGGCCGCATAAGCTGGAGAGCATTTTCCTGTCAAGCTACCATCAGAACTAATATGTACAATACGTCCAAATTGTTTTTTCATCATGTTAGGTAGAAAAACATTGTTGAGTTCCAAAGCCACCTCGAGATTGATGTGCATCGACTTTCTCAGCACCTCTCGTTTTAATGGAAAAATATCCCCTTCTACATTTTTTCCCAAATTATGAATAATAATATCAGGATATAATTCTTGCTGTTTTAGGTTGTCTATTATTTTTTGAAGCTCGGCATCATCGGTTAGATCGCCATGCAATGTAACGGGTTTATTTTCAAGGGGCAATTGCTTCAAAGCGTTTTCAAGTTTTTTCAAAGATCGGCTGACAAGAATTAAACGCACATTTCTTTTGCCCATTGATTTTGCAAGCTCAAGCCCTAAACCCTGTGAACTGCCTGTAATCAAAGCAACTTTTTGAATCAACATCGAGTTTTTTCCATGTTTTATACTTTAAAAATCAAAAAACTATATCTGAAGAATTTCTACCTGACAATAGGGCTTGTTGACAATACACATCGCTAGCAGGAACTGCTAGTCAAACAGGCTCTCTATTGCAGTCTAGAATACATTCACATACAATACCTCAAAATTAAAAGGATGTTTTATTAATGAACATAATTGACTTAGATGAAAATCTAAAAGTAACCTGGTCAGACATAGGTCATTATGAAGAAATGATGGTTAATGATGGATATGTTTTATTAAAAAACATTATTTCTTTAGAGTTATTAAATCAGATTAAAAAAAATATTCATCACACATTAGTGAGCTTGGGCGCACAGGAAAGCGATCCATTTACAAAACAATATAATGACGTTATAAAAATAATTCCGCCATTTACACTCAACATCGAATTAAAACGTCATTTTATTTTCGCAAAGTTTCCACATAAAATTCTTCATATTCCGTTAATTTTCAACTTTCTTATTCGACTACTTGGACCAGATCTCGCTTTTTTAATTGATGCTGAATTACCTGTTAATATCAATGGAAAAACAGATCATACCCTCGTCAAAAAATTTCATCAGGAATTTTGGAGCGGGGCTGGTTATAGGACATTTGTTTTATGGTCGCCTTTAATCTTTCCAAAAGGTTCCGGGGGATTAGAAATAATTAAGGGATCTCACTTGTGGGGACATATACCACACCGTAATAGAGAACCGCTGCATATTCCCACAGATGCAAAATCTGTGATTATCGATAGCGATCATCATTCAGAGAGAGATGTCGTCTTGTTTCATTCCTTGACGCTCCATCGGACAATTCCCAATGCTATTGATCATCCAAGATTAGCTTATGCCACCCATGTTAGAAATATTTTTGAACAAGATACTGGGTTTGAGATAATAAAGAACTGGGAGATTTTTAATTTATCTGCTACTTCAAAAATCATGAAAGCATGCGGCAACCCGCATCTTTCTCCATTTCGCACGTTAAATTTAAATTTAAATGAAAGTTCATATTGATTTTCAAATATATATATGGAACTAACAAAGTCGCGAACAGTATTTTTAGCATTAACAGGCCTGGAAGAATTTTGGGATAAATCACAACCCATGTTGCTTTTAGGGCAATGGTGCAAATCATATGAAAAATTATTACCAAAGCTAGCCAATTGGCTCAATCAGATACACGGCTCTCATCATTCCTTAAAGCATTGCAACAAGTTGGTATTTATCATGATTCGCCAAAATCAGCAGCAATAATGCTAAATAAAGTTTTTGATAATCCGGATTATTGGTGGAATAATGAAAACTTGCAATCAGCTCGCCATGCATTTTGCGATAATTATGCGAAAATGTCTCCGAACTGGTTAAATGATTGGGTAAATATGCTGCTCAATTTATCTAAAAATAAACAAAGTCCATGACAGGGAAAAGAAGCAATATGTTTAATAATAAAACGATCTTGATTACTGGTGGCACAGGTAGCTTTGGAAAAAAATGTGTTGAAGTTATTTTAAAAGATTATCAACCTCAACGATTGATTGTTTTTTCACGCGATGAATTAAAACAATATGAAATGACCCAAGTTTATAATCAAAGTTGTATGAGATATTTTATTGGGGATGTTCGTGATGTCGCACGGTTGAAAATGGCTATGGAAAATGTGAATTTTGTCATCCATGCAGCTGCGCTCAAGCAAGTTCCCACTGCAGAATACAATCCAATCGAATGCATTAAGACTAATATTAACGGTGCTATTAATGTGATTGATGCAGCATTTGCTTCGGGCGTAGAGAAAATCATTGCATTATCCACTGACAAAGCGGCTTGTCCTCTTAATTTATATGGTGCGACCAAACTCGTATCTGACAAGTTATTTGTCGCTGCTAATAATATGAAAGGGCATAAGAAAACTAGCTTTTCCGTCGTGCGTTACGGAAATGTGATTGGTTCCAGAGGTTCTGTGATTCCTTATTTTGAAAAACTCATTGCTGAAGGGGCGTCTACTCTTCCCATCACCGATGAGAAAATGACACGCTTTTGGATTACTTTAGACCAAGGTGTTGATTTTGTTTTAAAAAGCTTTGAGCGAATGCACGGTGGTGAAATTTTTGTGCCAAAGATTCCTTCTATGAAAATAGTAGACTTAGCCCGTGCACTGGCTAAACATGCAACCCATAAAATTATTGGCATGCGCCCCGGAGAAAAACTGCATGAAGTCATGTGTCCTCAAGGTGACAGTCATTTAATACTTGAGTTTCCAGATCATTATGTCATTCAACCCGCTATTCAGTTTACTTATCCCGTTAATTTTGCAGTAAATAATCTTGGAGAGAGAGGCAAACCGGTATCACATGGGTTTGAATATAACTCTGACTCGAATACACAAACGTTAGATGAGGCGACATTACTTGAAATGATAAAGGTTTAAATTGATGCAATTCATTCCTTATGGCCATCAGCATATCGAACAAACAGATATTGATGCTGTTATAGAAGCATTAAAATCTGATTGGCTGACTCAAGGACCGTTTGTTAATGCTTTTGAAGAAATGATCACAGCTTATTGTGGTGCGATACATGCAATCGCGGTTTGTAATGCAACGGCAGCTTTACATCTCGCCTATCTCACCTTAGAACTAGGAACGGGTGATATACTATGGACGACTCCTAATACTTTTGTCGCAACAGCGAATGCTGCGTTATATTGTGGAGCAATGGTTGATTTTGTTGATATTGATCCAAAAACATATAACATGTGTCCGCTCGCATTGGCAGATAAGCTCAAAAACGCAGCCAAAATAAATAAGCTACCTAAGATAGTGGTTCCGGTGCACTTTGCTGGACAGTCTTGTAATATGCAGGCGATTAAAAATTTAGCTGATAAATATGGTTTTAAGATTGTTGAAGATGCGAGCCATGCTATCGGTGGAGCTTATAAAAAATCTCCTATAGGAAATTGCCACTATTCTGACATCGCCATTTTTAGTTTACATCCTGTCAAAATTATTACAACGGGTGAAGGAGGAGTTGCAGTAACAAATGATGTGAGACTTGCACAAAAAATGCGATCATTACGCGCCCATGGCATCGTTCGTGATGAAAGTCACATGTCAGAAGAATCGCACGGTGCCTGGTATTATCAGCAAATTTATTTAGGTTTTAATTATCGCATTACTGACTTGCAATGTGCATTGGGATCAAGTCAGTTAAAAAGAATCGATCAATTTGTACAGCAAAGAAATGTGTTAGCTGCTCGTTATCATGATAATTTATCTAAATTGCCTTTTATTTTACCAGTAGTACAGCCTGATAATTATTCAACATATCATTTATATGTAATACAAGTAGATCCTTCGAAAACAAATGTCACTCGTAAAGAATTATTTGATCATTTGCGTTCAGTCAATATCGGTGCAAATGTACATTATATTCCAATCCATTTACAACCTTATTATCGTCAATTTAGATTTAAAGAAAATGATTTTCCAATCGCGGAAAGCTATTATAAATACACCATCACACTACCGCTCTATTATAGCTTAAGTGAACATTCTCAAGATTTTATTGTACAACAATTAAAATTAGGGTTACAAAATGGAAGTGCTTGCCATCATACAAGCTAGAATGAGCTCTTCACGATTGCCGGGTAAAGTGCTAAAACCTATTTTGGGGAAACCAATGATATGGCATCAATGGCAACGCATTAAAAGAGCAAAAAAGATTACTAAATTCGTATTAGCAACTAGTCATGATAAGAGTGACGATCGTTTAGCACACTATTTTTTAGATATGGGGGTTGACGTATTTCGAGGGAGTTTAAACGATGTATTATCACGTTATTATCATTGTGCATTAAATTATTATCCTAAACACGTTGTTCGTCTAACTGCAGATTGTCCTGTAGCAGACCCTGAATTAATCGATGAAGTGGTAGTGACACACATCTCAGAAGACAATGATTATACTTCCATTGGTGGCTTAACGTATCCGCTTGGTTTGAGCGCAGAAATTTTTCGATTTGAAGCACTAGAATCTGCTTATAGACAAGCTTTATTAAGCTCACAAAGAGAACACGTCACATTGTATATATATCAAAATTCACATCAATTTAAAGTGAAACAAATAAAAAATAAAATAGTTATGCCGTATTTTCGCTTGACAGTAGATCATCCGGAAGATTTTGAATTGATTACCCGTATTTATGAAACTCTATACCCAAAAAATAAGCATTTTAATACAGAAGATATTGTAGATTTATTGGCAAAACATCCTGATTGGGCTTTATTAAACGCACACATTTCTGCAGATGAGGGGTTGGAAAAATCTTTGAAGCATGATAACATTTTTTCAGAAAATTTTTGAGAATTAAAATAAGGATTGTTTCAATGCAGCCTGTACAATTAGACCGCTGGAGCGGTCAGTTTGGACGCGATTATTTAAATCGAAATCTTCATAAAAATTTTTCAGATGAGCATATTGCACAAACAAGTGACTATTTTAGAACAATCTTAAGTCACATGAAAGGTGTGAATAGAATATTAGAGGTTGGCTGTAATACAGGACACAATTTTCTTGTTTGGCCTAACTTAGGGAATTTTGAATTAGTAGGAATTGAGCCACAAGTAAATGCTATCCAAACAGGAAAAGGAAAAAATGTACCTGCTACTATTCTTAAAGGCTCTGTGTTTGACATTCCCTTTATTGATGGCTACTTTGATTTTGTTTATGCAAGTGGTGTATTAATGCATATTTCACCGAAAGATTTACCAAAAGCATTAAAGGAAATTAATAGAGTCACCAATCGTTATTTTTTAACAACCGATTATTATGATGATACTGAAGTTAATGTACATTATCATCAATATGATGACATGTTATGGCGTCGCGATATGCAAGCAGTATGTGCTGAGTTATTGCCAAACATGAAGCTACTTTTAAAACAGCAATTTGAAAAGCGAGATCCACGTACCGGTAAATATACCTACGGATTTCTTTTTGAAAAGATGACCTAGTACCCCGTCAACATTCTGATGGAACGGATAACACATTTATATGCGTTAATAAGCATACTAAATTACTGTGGGCAATATTCGTTGCTTTTTCACGCGTTGTTTTTTTCGCGAAATATTCAAATCTTTCTCTCAATTGCTCTTGTGAATATTCGGGTGAATCCGAACCTATGCAAATTCTTTTATCATAGCGTTTAAATAAATATTCAATATCAAGGTCTACAGAGCTACCCTCATAACGGCATAATGTAAAAGACAAATCAACAAGCACATTTGGAAAATTCTGGCTGATTTCCGTAAGCTGAAGCAGCTGTGACCCTCCACCATGAAGCAAAATAATATAGGCATTTGGCCACCGACAAAGCAAGCTATGCAATGCGCCAAGATGATTAAACGGACTTAAGGGTGAGCGGTCTACATAATAAGTACAAATAAAAATGATCATTTTATTTTTTTGGGCGTACTCTACAGCTTTATTAACAATCTCATCTTCATATCGCAACCGTGCAAGCCGTGGATGAATTTTAATGCCTACATATCCTAATCGTTTTAATCTTGTTACATAATTTTCAATATCATCTAAATGAATGTCAGGCTCTAAATAACCCACGGGAAAAAGCTGCGGGCTATTTTTTTTAAGACAATTTATATAATCTGCTGTCTGTTCTACTCTATTTTTTCCCATGTTAATTGCAAATGCCCATTGCACATCACTTTTACCCATATTATGCAATAAACTTTCAACGGTATTATTTTGAACAGGACTTCCTGGCAACCAATCGCCATTCAATGTCGGATGAGTTAATGAATCAAAAATTGGAATAATCAAGCGAATGTCCTTTTGCAGTCAGTTAAACAATAGGTGGACAGGCTCTTAATATTTACATTATTTCGCATAATGATTCTAATTTTGTGTAAAATTTTTGAGGATCTTGTACGGTTTCACTACGCATTGAAATACGTTCAAATTCATCGAGTGCCAATTGAGTTTTAGCTCCTAACAAGCATTTTTCAAATTCATTCAATCTATCGTAAATATATTTTGGTGTATTCTGCAAAATTTGAAATGATTGTTTATAAAACCAACGAGCATAACTAATAATGACACCCCATCTATCATCATGAGTGCATTTTTTGCTACTCCCATGCCACAATCCGCCGTTAAAAATAATGACAGAACCCGCTGGTGCAGTGACAGTCACTTCTTTGGGATAATGTTTACCATTCTCGGGATAAAATTTAAATTGATGACTGAGAGGCACTACACGTGTTGCACCATTTTGCTGAGTGAAGTCGTCTAAAAGCCACAAGCACTGTGCTTGCAAGGCAAGATTGCATCCTGGAACGCGAGAATCAATATGTAGCTGTTGTTCGCTGTTAAAACTAGGTGATCGTCCGGAACTGCCGGTATAAATATAGGGTTCATTATCATTATATGATCCCTTTTGGAGAATCGCCCCGATAACTGGCATAGTCACTGAATGATTAATAAGCCGCATAAAATTGATATGTTTATTATGCAAATTAAAAACAATCTTTTCCTGTGCCTTATCATTAAGTCCATGGAGTGATTTTTTTTTAGTAGTTGCATAATGTGGGTGAAGATCATCATAAAAACGATTAAGCAGATTTTTAAATTCTTGACAAGTCTTATTGTCTAAGAGGTCTTCAACAACCACAAATCCTTCTTTCTCAATTTGCTTGAGTAAAGTATTTTGCTCATCATTAAGGGGCAGCTTCATGTAATGAATCCATACTTGTATGACTTGGCTTAAAGCAATCCCACTTTACAGGATCAGCATAATTAACAGCGTGTACTAATTTCATTCCTTCAATGACGTCTAAATATTTTGTAGGTAATCCAAAGCCAGGTCTAACTGATTTGACACATTCGCGAGTGACAACTTCTCCAGGCATCATTTTTTTAGAAAAATATAACGAGCGACGACCGCATTTCGCATCTTCATGCTGAGTTGCACCGTATGAAATATTGCCTATACTCTCCCAGGCTATTTTTATATTCTTAGCCATTTGTGCAAATTCTTCAGGTTCCATCGAAAAAGCAGCGTCAACGCCGCCTTCCTCACGAGACAATGTGAGATGTTTCTCAATAACAATTGCGCCAAAAGCAACACTCGCAATTGCCACACCCATGCCTAGAGTGTGGTCTGATAAACCCACTTGGCAATTAAATATTTCACGTAAATTAGGTAATGTTTTTAAATTAATTTCATTTGGCGGCGCAGGATAAGCCGCGGTGCATTTTAATAAAACAATATCATTACATCCATATTCTCGCAGTAATTCAATACTCTCACTTAATTCACTAAGGGTCGCATGGCCAGTCGATAAAATAACAGGCTTCTTGGTTTCTGCAACACGTTTTAGGATAAGATGATCTGTGTTTTCTGAAGAGGCAACTTTATAGCAAGGACAATTAATTGATTCTAAAAAATCAATCGCCGATTGATCGAATGGAGAGCTGAAACACAGCAATCCTTGCGATTGACAGTATTGGAATAATGGCTCGTGCCACTCCCACGGAGTCTGAGCAATTTTATAGATCTCGTGCAGTGTTTTGCCATACCACAAACTTTTTGGGTTATCGATGTAAAAAGGGCCTGTCCGCACATTTAATGTAATGCTATCTGGCGTGAAAGTTTGTATCTTAATTGCCTCTGCACCTGCTTTTTTTGCTGCATCAATTAATTGAATTGCTCTTTCATAAGATTGGTTATGATTACCGGATAATTCAGCGACAAGCAAAGGAAGAGATGATTGGCCAACGATAATATTACCTAATTGAATTTCATTTAAATAAGCCATTTTAAATATCTTAGCCTCTGCATTCTGCAGGAATAACCGCGAGATCATAACGCAGATTATTGTGTAAATCAAATAGTAATCAAATAGCGATAGTAAGTTTTGACTTTTTGAAAAACACGTCCTATTCTTCTAAGTCCTCATGGAGTTAGATTTACATGTTTTATTTTTATTGTGATGCATCAAAAGAAATCGGATTTGGTCATTTGCAACGGTGCATTTTAATAGCACAGTATTTAAAAACTGCACTAGGTAAATTAATCGCTTTTATTGAAACCAGTGCTACCGTTAAAAATCATCTGAATTTGCGCGAAATTGACACAATTACGACAATCGAGGCATTACCTCCTAATCAAACAATCATTTTTGATGTTGCCCATGAAAAAAATCTTTCTTCACCTGAAAAATGTTGTCAGCTAATAAATCATGTTCATCAATTAGGTCATCGAATCATTTTTATAGATGGCCTTGGCAATCATCGTTTTAATCCTCAATCAAACACTATGCCTAGAGTGGATCTCATTGTAACACCTTACTTGGGATCACTAGAACAACCCTTTCTACCTTATAAAAAATGGTTATCAGGTAAAGATTTTATTTTAGTAGATCCAAAATTAAAAGAAATGAACATTCGTTCATCTGATTCTGTGAGTTCTACTTTAGTGACGATGGGAGGAACAGATAAATTTAATATTACGTTGCAAGTTTTAAATGCTCTACGAACGAATCCACATGTTCATATTAATGTCGTGCTTGGATCTTTTTTTTCTTACGAACTCAAATCAAGCATTCAAAAATTAACAGTGAAATTTCCGAATTTTCATTTAATTGACAGTCCCATTACACTTTTG
The DNA here is from genome assembly GCA_964484285.1 of uncultured Coxiellaceae bacterium. Classification (GTDB taxonomy): domain Bacteria; phylum Pseudomonadota; class Gammaproteobacteria; order DSM-16500; family DSM-16500; genus CAZUQP01. The sequence continues at coordinate 9,611 of CAZAEO010000033.1, forward strand.
CCTTATTATCGTCAAACGGATTTGGTCGTTTGTAGCACAGGAATAACAACTTATGAAGTACTTGCCGCAGGTTTGCCTTCCATACAAATTTCACCCACGATAACTCATTCGGACAATTTTGCACATTTCGATCAGTGTATGGTTCACTTGGGGTACTATAAAACACTGTCTGATACTGATGTACAAACGGTTTTTGAAGATTTGCTTACTGATAAAACGCAACGTGCTAAAATAGCAGCTCAAGCAAAACAAATGATAGATGGAGATGGATTAAAACGTGTCGCTCTCGCTCTTCTTATGGTTGGATAGCAAATGAGATAACATGAAATGAATGTTGAAGCCTGGTTGAATCAGTTAATTAGATGGAATACTCGTTTTATTACGCCAATTGTATATAAAACAAAATTTTCTGGTGAGGCAATTGTTTTCCTGGGTGGCGGCACATGGCAGCTAACGGGTATCCTAGCAGCAAAAAAATTAGGATTAGATATCGTTTTAATTGATTCATCAGCGACATCAATTGGTGTAAAATTTGCCGATCATGTGTTGATTAGAAATGATTTTGACATTCCTTCTATTCTTCAATATTTAGCTCAATTAAGTTTAAAAATAATAGGCGTTGTTGCTATTGTAAGTGATATAGGACAACTGCCGGCAGCAAAATTGAGAAATGCACTCGGTTTACCAGGTATACAACCAGACATTATTCAAGCGTTCATTGAAAAATCAAAACAAAGAGAGTCATGGGATTCCGCCTTTCTACCCAATCCTAAATGGCGTAGTTTTAATAACCTAAATGAAGCGACTGACTATTTACATCATACAAATCATTTTCCATTAATTATAAAGCCTGTTGATAGCGCTGGAAGCCGCGGAATTAGTGTTTTGCAAAATAGATCCGATATTGATACCGCTCTTAAAAAAGCATTTCAAACATCTCATGCCAAAAAAGTGATTATTGAAGAATATATTCATGGAACAGAGTTTGCTATAGAAACGTTTTCGCATAAAAAAAATGTATTTGTTTTAGCGATCTCTCAAAAAAATAAAGTACCAGGAACTGACAATACAGTCGCATCTGAATTATACACTCCAACCTACTCTGATTCTGTTTTAAAACAGATGACTACCTTAGTAACAAATGCATTGACCGCTTTGAATTATTCCGATGGTCCTGCCCATACAGAAATATTATTAACACCGAAAAATGAATGTTTTCTAGTTGAAACAGGAGCGCGTGGGGGTGGCTTTATGGTAGCCGATGGTATTGTGCCTCTTGCATCAGGTTTTGATTTGGCAACAGCAACGGTATTATCTGCCATTGGGATAGACTTTGAATTTCAACCACCTAACATTGTAAGACCGTATTTATTACGCTTTATTCCATCACAGCCAGGAACGATTAAATCCTATTCGGGTTTCGATGCGTTCAATGATCATCCGAATGTATTGACTTCCCCAATCGTGGAAATAGGCACTCATTGTTCTAATCCCATCTGCGATGCGCACCGTGTTTGTTATCTGTTATCTTATGGCAATACGTATGAAGAAGCAAAATTGCATGCGGATAATGGTGAAAAAATAATTAAATTTCAATACGAATGAGTGATATGAACAATAATAATACCATCAATAGCTTTAATAAAACAGAAATCATCGATTTTTATGTTAAAAAAATAAATCAGTTTGGAATTTCTCATGAAACAGTTGGATGGGGATCGCAAGAGAGTCAGCAATTGCGTTTTGAGGTTTTACTGCGTAATTTATCTATAGAAAATAAAATAATATTAGATATTGGTTGTGGTTTAGGCGATCTGGTTTCATTTATCAAAAAATGCAGGACTGAAAATTTTTCCTATATCGGCCTTGAGCTGGTCCCTGAATTTGTTCGCCTTGCCAAGGATCGCTATGTTGGAAATAACCAGGTTCAATTTATTGAAGGTGACATGGAACAATTATTTAGTATGAATCAAAGCATAGATATTGTCACCTTATCAGGTGCATTAAATATAAGGGTAGATGATAATTGGTCTTTAATGGAAAAAGTGCTAACGCGCGGGTTTGAACTGTGTAAAGAGTGTATCACTGTTAATTTCCTAACAAGCTATGTCGATTATTCATTAAATAAAAATTACCATTTTCAGCCAGAAAAAATATTTGCTTTTGCTAAGTCATTATCACCACATGTAAATTTAATTCATGATTATCCGTTATATGAATTTACTGTGCAAATTTTTAAGAAAATTCACTTAACTTAAATTGTTTCATTTTTAATCTAACATCGGCGGCATTAATTTTAGGTCCAGTTAATGTTTCTCGTAATTTTAATAAAGCCTTCTCAATTCTTTCTGTTGATTCTGTGCCGATTGAAATTCGCAGAAATTGACTGGTTGACTTGCCATATGCTGAACCAGGCACAACTGCTATCCCTTTTTCAAGCAATAAATATAACGCTAAATCATGTATATTTCCTTCATAAGAATCTGTCTTCACAAAAAAATAAAAAGTGGAACTGCCAGGCAAATAATCCAAGCCTAGTTGGCTCATCTTTGTTGCAATGTGATTTCTTTTCTTAACCACATCTTTCACTTGAATTAATGTGTGAGATAAAATATCGTCAAAATATTCAGTGACATATTGCTGAAGAATGGTTGGCGCACACGTAATTAAATGTTGATTCAGTTTAATTAAAGCAGACAAAATGGGTTGATCAGCTATTGCATATCCTATTCGCCATCCTGACATTCCCATATTCTTAGAAAGAGAATTGGTTACAATGACCCCCTTCAGATTTGGAACTAATTTTGCAATAGAAGTAAAAGAATTATCTACTACAAAATCGCTATAAGCTTCATCGATCAATAAATAGATATTATGGCTATGGCAGAGATGATATAAATTTAATAGCTCATCTTTAGTGTATGTTCTTCCGGCAGGATTATTGGGATTATTGATGATAATCATTCTGGTTTTATCTGTAATAAACTTATGGAAATGTTCACAGCCATGAAAAAAAGGAACTGAACGAACTTCTGCACCAACAATATGAGCTTGTTCTTTATAACTTAACCACGCAGGTTCGTGAATCAAAACTTCATCATTTGGATTAAGTATGGCTTGCATACACATATAAATTATCATTTTAGACCCAGCAGAAATAATAATATTGTCTTCACTGATTGAAGTTTCATATTGTTTGCAATAATAATTAGCAATTTTTTCACGTAGGCCTGGCAAACCCTTAGTATCTGAATAATGATATCCACGATCAAAATCTAAACGTTGAAAATCAAAATAAGGTATTTTAAAAAATGCTTCTCCTAATGATAGGGTCGTTATATCCTGTTTTTTACGTTTAAGATCATAGACTAATTGATTGAAGTAGACAGACAACGCTTCTGGTATTTCATTTATTTTTTGACTGACTTGCAACTCAGTCAGCCTGTCCATGGTTGAATCTATCATTTATTCTACGCTCCATATAATGAGTCACGAGTATAACGCTTCAAACTATCCTTCTGCTTTTTTTCGCTTGAGGAAATGAATTGTAAACAGACCCTAGTTTGAATTGCCTATTATAAAACACTTCCCTATAATTAAGAACGAATTTCTTAAAAAGGCTCTACCTAGAAGAGGGATCCGTAGTGAAAGAAAAAAAAATCTACTGGTGCAATAATTGTTTAAATATGTCCACCAGACCCCGGATTTCTTTTGACGAAAGAGGCTGGTGCAATGCTTGTCAATGGATGGAAGAAAAAAAACATCTTAACTGGTCGCAAAGATTATTAGAATTAGAACAGTTGATTACGAAATTTAGAAAAAATGCGGGCTTTGACTGCATTGTGCCCGTCAGTGGCGGAAAAGATGGCTCTTATGTGGCATATACTTTAAAACATAAATATAAAATGAATCCGCTTGCAATCACCATAAGGCCTGCGCTTGAACTGGAAATTGGCAATAAAAATTTATCTAATTTTATCCAATCTGGCTTCAATCACTTACATGTTTCAACAAATAAAAAAGTGCTAGATCAATTAAATAAATATGGGTTTATTGAAAAGGGATTCCCCTATTATGGTTGGCTTATTGCCATCATGACTGCAGTTATCCGTATCGCGATTAATTTTAAAATCCCTCTTATTTTTTATGGTGAAGATGGGGAAGTTGAATATGGAGGGTCAACAGAAAGCAAACACAAAGCGCTTTATGATATTGATTACATGAAACGAATTTATTTAGAAGGCGGTCATGATAAGGTGCTGAATAGAGTTCTACAATGTGATGATATCAGCGAATCCGATTTATACTTTTTTAAATTTCCAGATGAAAAAGAAATAACTGAAACTCATTTAACATTTACCCATTGGTCTTACTTTGAACCTTGGGATTCTTACAGAAATTATATTGTTGCAAAAGAACAGTGCGGGCTGATTGAAAAAGAAGAAGGGGGCATTGATACTTTTACTAATTTTGCACAAAACGATCAAGGACTTTATATCTTACACACTTATCTTATGTACTTGAAATTTGGTTTTGGCAGGGCCACTCAGGATGCTGGTATTGAAATTAGAAGAGGTGCGATGACCCGAGATCAAGCCATTAATTTAGTCAATTTATATGATAATGCTTATCCTCATGAATTAATCAGTACTTTTTTACAATATTATCAAATAACGAAAAATGAATTTGATCAAGTACTAGATCAATTTGTAAATAAGTCTCTTTTTAAAAAAATAAATGGCGTCTGGCAGCCTAAATTTGAAGTTGGAAAAGAATTTGTAATAGAAGAAGATTGCGCGCAATTCGCTTGAGGCAAGAGATATTGAACAGGCTCTAAACACTTTCTTTTACTCTATTTTCCCTGCCTATTTTTGAGTCTTTACACCAAACCGTTCGGTTTATGTAATCAACGTAACTCAAAATGATTCTAACAACTTTTCGCGAGACATCGTTCACATTGTAATCCGGTACCAACTCAACATTTCGCTCGCCTTTTATATATTGTTTAGTTACGATTTCGATAGATTGAATAACACGTTCTTTTTTGAAGCCGCTCATCATAATAGCTGTCACATCCATACCTTCTGGCCGCTCATGTGCTTGACGAAGTGTCACAGCGGGGAAATTTAAAATATTTGAATCTTCTGTCAAACTACCACTGTCTGATAATACACAAAAAGAGTCCATTTGTAATTTTGCATAATCTAAAAACCCAAAAGGTTTTAAAAACTCAATGCGAGTGTCCAGCTTTAACTGAACTGATTCTAGCCGTTTACGCGTGCGTGGATGCGTGGAAACAATAATTTTTTTGTTATATGTTTCTGCAACAGCTTGAAGTGTCAATAAAAAATCAACTAAATTTTCCTTAGAGTCTACGTTTTCCTCCCGATGCGCACTCACAATAAAATAATCCTGCGAGGACAGTTTTAACTCATTCAAAATAGTGGATGCTTCGATTTTTGGCATATAATACTGAAACACTTCTTTCATTGAAGAACCCATCTTAAACGTTGTGCTTGCTGGTAATCCTTCTGCCAACAAATAGCGGCGCGCATGTTCAGATAATGTCATATTCACATCGCTAATATGATCCAGTATCTTTCGATTAATCTCCTCGGGCACACGTTGATCAAAACAGCGATTGCCGGCTTCCATATGAAAAATCGGAATTTTACGGCGCTTCGCTGCTATTACGCCAAGACAACTGTTCGTGTCACCATAGGCTAGCACCGCATCAGGCTGTTCTTTTTCTAAAACTTCATCTGTTTTTATTATCACCTGACCAATTGTTTTTGCTGCATTTTCATGGGCTGCGTTTAAAAAATAATCCGGCTTTCTTATTTCAAGATCGCGAAAAAATATTTCATTTAATTCATAATCATAATTTTGCCCAGTATGGACTAACACATGGCATGTATATTTCTCCAACTCAGCAATCACCCGGCTTAACTTAATAATTTCAGGACGTGTGCCAACAAGGGTCATGACTTTCATGCGCTGCATGCAATCTTCCTTTTAATTTGTTGGACAAGCTCATTTAACATCTCTTTCCAGGTAGGCGCTTTATATCCCGTTTCTCGATTAAATGCTTCGCTCAAAAGACTTCGATCACAAATAAAATGCTCATCCGGTACAATTTGGATATCCTCTCGATTTAATTTGAACGCAAGTATTTTCAAAAGATCATATTTGCTAATTGCTTGAGATGAAACATGCCAAATGCCGGAAAGTGTGGGATGCTTTGTAAGAATCGTTTCAATCAAACGGCTTATCTCCATCGTCGTCAATCCGCTATAGATTGCTTTTTTATAACCTTTTATAATACCCTGCTGCGCCAAAAACCATTCAATCAAGCTTGCTTTCCTAGCAAGCTCCAAACCGATAACAGATGTTCTCAGCGTTAAGCAATGACTTGCCGCGACCTCTCCTAAAAATTTACTCTTGCCATAAAAATCGGTGGCATCAGATATATCATTCTCTGTGTACTTTCCTTTCTTACCAGAAAATACACAATCCGTGCTGAAATGAATCAATCTGGCATGCGCTGTCTCACAAAGATGCGACAAACGATGAGGAAAAAGCGCATTGATTTCAATATTGGAAATCGCATCATTGCCTATTTGGCGCTGCTTAATGACTCCGACAGCGTTGATAACCGCATGTGGTTTAAAATGTTCGAGAACCGGGATGATATTCTCATCCTGGCGGACATCCACATTAAAATAACTGCTCTCATGATTAAATAAATCATATTCTTGATAAGCTTTTGCTCCTTGCCGCACCGTGATGCGCACATCATGATTTTTTTGCAAGCTTTCCAATAACTGATGGCCCAGCATGCCATCTCCACCCATCACTAAAATTCGCATGGTTTCATTTGCTCCTTAATTCCTGCATCCAGTTTTCCAAGTTTTGCAGCAAAACATCTCGCGCGAAATGTTTGTTAAAATAAGCCCTTCCTTCTAAACCCATTTGTACTCGATCGTGAAGAGAAAGAGAATACATCTTCATTACAATATCTGCGAGTGACGTTGAATCACCGCTCCCTGCGACCATCCCTGCGGATGATTCTTCAATAACGCGCTTTCCTTCTCCATCTAATGAGGCAAGAATCGGTTTTGCACATGCCAAGTAAGATTGTATTTTAGCCGGAATGGTTAACGTAAAGACAGGATCCTTTTTTAGCGTGACCAGCAAAGCATCTGCGCAAGAAAAAAACCGTGGCATAGTCTCGACGGGATGCTGCCCTAACCAATAGACCGTTTCTTCCAATTCAAAACGCTTGATCTCGGCTTGCAGCCATTCTCGTTTCGATCCATCACCTAAAAAAATCCATTTAATATTTTTTTGATTTTTCAGCAGCAACGCTGCCTTCACAATCGTTTCTACATCTTGTGCAACACCGATATTGCCTGAAAAAATAATCCTGAACCCTTGGGGAAGTAGTTTTTCTTCGGAAAGTCCAGCCGCATTTTCAATAGGTTGGTATAAGGTTTCTGCCGTTTGCGGAAAGAACTTCAACTTTTCCTCTGCAATCTGGTATCTTTTGATGGGTTCAAAATAGCCTTTCGATGTCGTCAAAATATAGTCGCATCGTTTATAAATAAAATAGACTAGCTTTTCTAGCCAAGCCAGGATTTTTTTGGAACGCACAGCACCTACTGCCGTCACGCTTTCAGGCCAAAGGTCTTGTACCCAAAAAAGGATAGGCACTTTTTTTATTTTTTTATAAAAAATGGCAGGTAATGCTACGGTAATGGGAGAAGGCTCATACACAAAAATAACGTCAGGCCGCTTGCATTTTAGTATTGCCGTTATGCTCGCAAAAAAAACAAACGATAAATAATTGAGCGCCAATTGAATTTTACTTTTACCTCGAGGAATAACAGGGGAACGTATAATCTGAATTTTATTAAAATATTCCTTGTTACGATTTAAAAAACGATAGCCGGGATAAAATTTACCGCCTGGATAGTTTGGTTTTCCAGTAAGCACCGTTACCGAGTGACCGCGATCAACTAATCCCGCTGCCAAATCATTTATCCTAAACATTTCCGGCCAAAAGTATTGGGAAATAATAAGAATATTCATGCAATCGCTTCTTCCAATGCGCTTTTTGCCCAGGCAAAATACTCTTTTAGGCCTTGTTGTAAACTAATACCTGGATTGAAATCGAACGCTTTTTTTGCAGCAGTAATATCAGCCAGACTGTCTCGTACATCACCTGGACGCGGCTCTTTATGCTCCGTCATTAGTTTCATACCTGAAGCCACTGAAAGATCGTGCACTAACTGATTAATCGTAATTTGTATTCCGCTTGCAATATTAAACGAACCACATAAACCTTTCGTCATTGCGGCCTTGATATTAGCTTGTACAACATCATGCACATTGACAAAATCGCGCGTTTGCTCACCGTCGCCGAATATTTCTAATGTTTCGCCTCGAAGCATTTTAAATACAAAAATCGGAATAACATTTCCATAAGCATCAAACCGCTGATGAGGCCCATATACATTAAAATAACGCAAACAGACTGCTTCAATGCCATATAAGTCAGCATAAGATAAAGCAATTTTTTCAGCATATAATTTAGAACTTGCATAAGGCGTGCGCGGCTCAATAGGATGCTCTTCTCGAATAGGTAATGTTTTTAATTCACCAAAAATTCCTGCGGAGGAAGAAACTATGATTTTTTTGACCCGATGCTTTCTCGCTGCTTCCAATAGACAAAGTGTGCCTCGCACATTGATATCTGCATCTAAAAAAGGATTATCAATGGAACGTTTATTTCCCACCGATGCGGCAAGATGATAAATAATTTCCACATTTGTCATAAG
>CAZAEO010000034.1:0-18430 GCA_964484285.1 uncultured Coxiellaceae bacterium
AGGAGGCCGCAAAAGCGGCCGTCTCGAAGAGCAAATAAAAGCACTATTTTTAAATTGTGCTTCGAGACGGCGCAAAAAACGCGCTTCCTCAGCACGAACGGAGTCAAAATAAAAATTTTGTCGTGTACTGAGAGAACTTCGTTAAAAAAATACAGCAGGCGATACTCCAAACCGTTTTGACAAACTACGTATATGCTCTAAGGTTAATTGACGCTCGCCTTTTAAAATTTTAGATACTAATGATTGACTACCAATCTCCGGTAAATCTCCCTGTCCGAGACCCTGTTCATCCATAAGAAATTTTAGCATTTCTATAGGCGATACTTTTTTGGCAAGATAATGCTGATTTTCGTAAGTTTCAATATTACTAGCAATTAAGCTAAGCAGACTTGTTGCATGTTCATCTTTATGATGACGCGACCATTCCATGAGTTCATCTACAAAAGCCATAAGCTTTTCATGCTCCCTCTCATTACGGGGTACATGAGCATAAGGAACCACATGTTCCCAGTGCTTTATTGTTTGTTGTACTGCTCTCATAATTTACCTCTCTTTATAGCATCATCATTTTTCTTCATGCTATATTCAGCATGAGTCCAGACACGTTTTACATTGATAACTTTAGCTATATAGTCAATTTCTGTTATTAAGCGATATTTGTTCCCACCTATATCAAATATAGTATATTGATGACTGACATAATCCACGCTTGGAAATGTCCGCTTCAGCTCGTTAAAGCTCTTGTAGTCCGTTTGTTTAATTGCTTTTTCCCAAGCTGATAATGGATTTCTGCCATGTGGGTGAGCCTTTCCAAACTCTACAATTATATTTCTTCCTATTAATATCATATTTAAAATATATGACAAATTGTCATACTTGTCAACAATAGGAATAATTATTTATACGTCGCACGCTGCAAGCGATCTCTAATAGCGTCCCACTCTGGGATATCAGGTACGGCTTCAATAATAATTCGCCGCAAGTTTTTTTTATCTAATTCACGCAAGACTTGATAAAGGTCATGCGCATAAGTGATAGGGTCAGATGACATCACAACAGTAGATATATTTTTTTTCGTAAAACCTACGACAATAAATGGCATGTCCTGTTCTTTTATATTCTCCATAAAAAGCGCCAGCTCTTTAGTATCCATTAAATACGTTGGTGTAACAGGTGCATAATGCGACTCCACCGAACCTGGAACTCGTGGCGCATTATTTTTTTTTGCGCTGACTGACTGATGCAATACAGCTTCGATTTGTGTTGCCGTAATCATTCCCGGACGCAAAATAACAGGCTGTGCACCGCGCATATCAACAATGGTTGACTCCAACCCTACCTCGCACTGCCCCCCCTCTAAAATCAAATCGACAGCATCACCTAGTTCTTCTCGCACCGCATCCGCTGTCGTAGGACTAATCCTGCCAAACAGATTTGCTGAGGGCGCTGCAATACCGCTGCCAAACTCCTGTAATAATGCTTGCGCTATGGGATGTGCTGGAATACGCAAACCAATCGTATCTTGTCCGCCAGTGATAAGATCATGCACATGGGGTGCTTTTTGCAAAACAAGCGTTAAAGGCCCTGGCCAAAAAGCATTGATTAATGACCAAGCCTCAGGAGATACGTTTTGAGCCCATTTTGTTACCTCAGCAGGACTTCCCAAATGCACAATCAAAGGATGGTCAATTGGACGTTGTTTTATCAAGAAAATTTTTCGCAAAGCGTTTGGATTAGTTGCATCCGCCCCTAAACCATAGACGGTTTCCGTGGGAATAGCGACCAAACCACCTGCTCGTAATATACTAACTGCTTGTTTTATATCATTTATCATTTTTTCTACTTTATCCGCCTTCACATCTTCTGTAAGATAGCCAGCATGAGCGACTTTGATCATCTACAATTTACAGAAGAGATCCCACCTATTGCCATAATACGTGGGCAAGCACTCACTATCTTACCCAAAGATCTCTATATTCCACCCGATGCGATGGAAGTTTTTCTCGAAGCATTCGCGGGACCACTAGACCTGTTACTTTATCTCATTAAAAAACAAAATTTAGATATTCTTGATATTCCTATTGCAGAAGTCACACGGCAATATATGGAATATGTTGAGTTAATGAAAGAAATTTCTCTCGAGCTCGCTGCTGAATACCTCGTTATGGCAGCTATTTTAGCAGAAATCAAATCCCGCATGCTATTACCCCGTCCTGAGAATCATGAGGGCATAGAAGAAGACCCGCGTGCTGAACTGATACGACGCCTGCAAGAATATGAACGCATCAAGAAAGCAGCAGAAGATCTAGATCGATTACCACGTCATGGTCGCGATACGTTTACTGCAAGCGCTGACTTGCCCGACATGGAAGTCACTCAACCCAAGCCAACGGTAAGTTTACAAGAATTGTTGATAGCATTAGCTGAGGTCATAAAACGCGCCGAGCTTAATGCCAGCCATCAACTTCACCGTGAACCTTTATCCATCCATGAACGTATGACCCGCATACTCTCTGCATTGCAAGAAAAAAAATTCGTCTCGTTCTCTAGCCTATTTACCCTCACTGAAGGACGACCAGGCGTTGTTGTTACCTTTTTAGCCATGCTAGAATTACTGAAAGATCATTTAATTGAATTTGTCCAAACAACACCTTTTGCCCCTATCCACTTAAAAGTGGCGGAACAGAACCATGAACCCTGAACAATTACAATCTATTCTTGAAGCAGCTTTGATGGTAGCAGGCCGCCCTCTATCCATTGCTGATATGCAAAAACTTTTTGCGGAAGACCAACAACCGCAAGCGACGGATATTAAGCAAACCCTAACGGCTCTCGCTGAACGTTATGCGACAAACGGGATTGAACTAAAAGAAACAGCGAGCGGCTATCAATTTCAAGCTAAAATCGAATTCAGCCCTTGGCTTATCAAACTATGGGAAGAACGCCCGCAACGTTATAGCAAAGCATTGCTTGAAACGCTGGCCCTTGTTGCTTATCGTCAACCTATTACCCGTGCTGAAATAGAAGATATTCGTGGCATTAGCGCGAGCTCTCATATTATTAAAACACTGATGGAACGCGAATGGATTCGGGTAGTAGGCCAGCGCGAGGTTCCTGGTAAACCAGCACTGTATGGTACAACAAAAGCATTCCTGGATCACTTTAACTTAAAAAATTTACGTGAATTACCCACGCTTGCTGAACTCAGCAACTTTGAACAGCAAGCAGCAAAATTACACGTCCAACTGGAGTTAACAGAGGATGCAGAAACAAATACCACTTCCTCCGATGAGTGAAAAAATCCAAAAAGTGTTAGCCCATGCGGGGCTTGGTTCACGCCGCCAAATTGAAAACTGGCTACGTGATGCACGCATTTCTGTTAATGGCAAAACGGCTAAATTAGGTGATCGCGTCACCACAGATGTAAAAATATGCGTCGATGGACATGAAGTCAAATTAATCAAAAGTATTGCTAAAAAATCCCGCGTACTGCTTTATCATAAACCAGAAGGTGAAATTTGTTCACGCAACGATCCGGAAGAACGACCTAGCGTATTTGATCGTTTACCCCTATTACGCAATGGCCGTTGGATTTCGATTGGCCGCCTGGATTTTAATACATCTGGTGTGCTGCTCTTTACGAATGATGGGGAACTTGCGCATCGACTCATGCATCCCTCTTCTGAAATTGAACGCGAATATGCTGTACGCATTCAAGGCTCCGTTACTGCTACAATGATAAAAACGTTAAAAAAAGGCGTCAAATTGACTGATGGTCAAGCGCATTTCGAACACATTACCGATGCGGGTGGTGAAGGCACAAATCATTGGTATCACGTATTAGTCAAACAAGGACGCAATCGTTTAGTCCGTCGTTTATGGGAATCACAAGGCGTAACAGTCAGCCGTTTAATTCGTATTCGTTTTGGGAATATCTTATTACCTAGAAATCTTGCTCGAGGAAAATGGACAGAATTGCCATTAACGGAAATCACTCAATTCGCATAAACGATTCGCCCAGGGAGGGACAGTTTTTATGCCATTAAATGAATTACAAAAAAAATATATTAAAGAAAATACAGCACATCTTATAGAAATTTTAACTGAAGAAAAAGAACAAAAACAACTTGCTAATAAAGTTGTTAGTTTTCAACGCGCCTTTCTTAATCAATTAGTTGAATCAGATGAAATGCATGTTCTTCAACAATGTATTTATAATTCAGAATTGTATTTAAGAGGCGTTGAAAAAGAAAATAAAACTATTACGGTAGGTGAAATCCAGCACTATCTATTAAAATTAGTCACCGATGCATTAGAAAACATCGCATACCACTTAAACCGAACGTTAACTGATTTGAAATGGAACCATCGCGCAATTTTGTCTCATCTTGAAAAAAATAATCAGTATCACAAAACATTTATACCCTTATTACATCCGGTTCGAGGCGATTCTGAAGGTCCCTATGAAGTAGATGAACCAGGACGCATGTTTAAATTTACATTGTTACCGCAACCCGATTTTTTATGTATCGATTTATGCATGACTATCAAACTAGATCCGATAAAACAACTCACAACTTATTTAGCAGATTTTCCGCTATACTATAGAAATGCGGATCGCTTTCATGCGTTTATAGTAGATTTAAAACATAATAAAGGCAGAGAAAAAGCAGAAAGTATAGCATCAGAAGTGATTTTAGATGACTTACAAAAAAAGAAGCTCATTAGCAGAGACGAAGGTAACAGCGCAAGCAAAAAAGCAGCATCACTCCTGACTTATCAATTTTACTACCAACGCATTCTGCAAAAAATAATGAACTTTAAGCAACTATATCACATTAATACTATTCAATTTAAAACACTCACCTCACCTAACATTATGCAGCGCATCGAAAATAAAGAATGTTCAATTAGCACACTCAAACAACTGACCGCCCACGAAAGATTGATCTTCATTCATCCATTTTATTATCAGATTTTCAAAGAATCCCCAGCAAAATTTATGGATTATTTCAAAGGCATCAATGAAAAAGAAAGTTTAAATCTCATTTGCCCGGCTGTATGTCATTTAATTGAATTAAACATCATCACCATCCATCAGGCAAAAAGTATCACTTCTTATGCAAGATTGATTATTTCAAATGAAACCTATTACAACTTAATGAAAAAAAATTTGTTGAATATAGATTCAGTCAAGCATGCCGATAATATCTTAAAAGAATATTTATTCGATAAATATATATCAGGATTAATTGAACAATCTGACTGGATCAATAAAAAATCAATTGGTTATTTATTACATCCAGACATGATACATTTCTTTACGAAACTCATTAGAAAAAAGAAATTTCAATCCGGCTTCGTTACCCCTTATACATTAAAGTTGCTGATGATAAATCCTTATTTGCGAATTTTAATTTCAGAAGAAATACTGGAACCCCATAAATTACACTGGATTTGGTATAATGGTTTTGAATATAAATTTCCATCACTAGAAAAACAAACAGACTTTAAAAAATTAGACAAAACACAAATCAAAATAGTCATCGATAATTTTATTCTATTAGCCTCACACGCACTACTAAGCGATTTTGAATTACAATATATTTATAACAACATGGAAACATTTTGTGCTTCATTTAATGAATTACATGCTGAAAAAGAACAAAAAAACCCTGCAAAACGTCGCTTTGGTCTATTTTGTAATTCTATTACTTCAATAGTTAATGAAAATGAAGAAAAGATGTCGCCATATTCATTTAATTTGCTAGATGATCAGCATTTATCTGAATCAATCAAAATCAATATTAATGCGAGATTACAAGCCCTGCTAAGCAATCATCCAGAACAAATAAATGAAGAAAAATTAGATAGTTTTGAATGTCTCATTTCAAGCTGCGCGCAATTTGGAATTGATGTCAATAAAATTATAACACAAGAAATCGAGCGACGATTACGCATTCAACTTCTCTATGGAAACAATAAAATAATGGACCCTGTTTTTTTACATCAAGAAAAATTAACATTAACTTCCGAGATGATTACTGAACTTTGTTTAGGACAACGCTGCATCATGTTAACGCAAAACAATCCTTATTTGATTGATAATACTAAAGATACATGGGAACAAATCCAGAGTGATATTAATAAAATGGCAGAAGAACATCGCATATCTACCGTTCATATACATCATGTGATAATAAAAAACTTTCTAAACGCTATAAAAGATCAAATTAAAGATGAATTTTATGAAAATGAAGCTGAGTTACCCGAGACATACAAAAGCATTCTCGCTACACTATCTCTTGCCACTTTAAATGCTAATAAAGAAAAAAAAGATATCCAACAATTAGATTGCTGGAAAAAAGCTCTTTTTAAAATTATCAACATTGCAAAAGAAAAAATATCTGCACCTCAGCAAAGTAGCCCCAAACTATACATCAATAAACACACAAAAAAAATTCGTCTTGCTAACAATATCTTTACTATACCTCAAACAACGGATATCCATGCATCAAATATGAAATCGCTTTGCGAACAAATTTGTAACTTTGAGACACTATTACTGCCGGCTGCTAATACTTCATCTAAGTCCGCATACAAATGTAGAGCCTGCTCCTAAAATCCTCTCCTGAAAACAGAGAGACGATGCAGGTCATTTACAACTTTTCTTTCCATTCAAATAACAACACTAACGCTTCTCGTGGTGATAACGTATTTATATCCAGTTCCTTTAACTCAGCAATCACTGGATGATCTGTTTTTTCAGGAACAGCAGAAAATAATTCAATTTGTTTAGGTAGCGCATGCGCAGATTGTTCAAGTTCACGTAATTTTTGTTTAGCAAGCTGAATCACATTACGCGGCACACCAGCTAATTGTGCTACTTGAATTCCATAACTTTGATTAGCAGCACCCTGATTCACTGTATGTAAAAAAACAATTTTGTCTCCATGCTCCGTTGCGGAAAAATGGACATTTTTGATGGTATCGATTTCATCAGCAAGCGTGGTTAATTCAAAATAATGTGTGGCAAATAAACAAAATGCTTTTACCTCACGCGCAAGATACGTAGCCGCCGCAAAAGCTAATGACAATCCATCAAATGTGCTAGTCCCTCGGCCAATTTCATCCAACAATACCAAACTCTGTGGCGTGGCATTATGTAAAATATTCGCGGTTTCAGTCATTTCCACCATAAACGTTGAACGACCACTTGCCAAATCATCCGCCGCACCGATGCGCGTAAAAATCCGATCAATTACACCAATCGATGCTTCTTTAGCCGGGACAAAACTCCCTACATGCGCTAACAAAGCAATCAAAGCAATTTGCCGCATATAAGTCGATTTACCGCCCATATTGGGGCCCGTAATAATCAGCATGCGTTCTTGCTGAGTCAAATAGACATCGTTTGGCACAAAAGGTTGTGTTAATACAGCCTCAATCACTGGGTGCCGTCCGCCCACAATATGAATATGGGATTGATTAACCAATTCAGGACATACCCAATCTAACGTATCGGCACGCTCTGCCAAATTCACTAACACATCCAATTCAGCGATTGCTTCTGCTGCTATCTGTAATGGATTCAATTCTAATACTATTTTTTCTAATAATTCTTCATATAATATTTTTTCACGCGCCAAGGCTTTTTCGCGGCTGCTGAGTGCTTTGTCTTCAAATGCTTTTAATTCTGGAGTAATAAATCGCTCGGTATTTTTCAATGTTTGCCGACGAATATAATCAGCGGGCACACTTTCTGCTTGTATGCGGCTAATTTCAATGTAAAAACCATGTACGCGATTGTAACCCACTTTTAACGTAGAAAGTCCGGTGCGATTTTTTTCGCGTTCCTCTAACTCAATTAAAAAATGACCGGCATGTTCACTTAAGGCAAGCAACTCATCCAACTCAGCATCATACCCTACAGCAATCACTCCACCGTCACGAATAGTCATGGGTGGATTTTCAACAATGGCTTTTTGCAACACAGCAACCATCGCGGGGAATTCTCTTATCTCTTGCGTTAATTTTTTTAAATGCGCCGCAACGAGAGAACTCAATTGCTGTTGTAGTGCTGGTAGCAGTGAAAGCGTACTACGCAAACCAACTAAGTCACGTGGTCGTGCAGATTTCAAAGCGATACGCGCAAGAATTCTTTCCATATCGTCGACATTTTTTAAGATCTCCTGCAATGCAAGATAATGCCGATCTTGCAATAAATTTTTAATACTCTCTTGGCGGGCGTGCAGCACAGCATGTTGTCGCAACGGACGCTGAATCCAACGCTTGAGTAAGCGACTACCCATGGCGGTTACCGTATGATCTAAGACGGAAGCTAAGGTATTGTCAGAACCACCCGCAAGATTCGTGGTTAATTCCAAATTTTTGCGTGTCGCCGCATCTAGAATGACACTTTCTTCACGTCGTTCAACTTGGATGGTACGAATATGCGGTAAATAAGCTCGCTGGGTTTCTTTGGTGTATTGCAACAAAGAACCCGCAGCCATCAACGCCACAGACATGTCAAGGCAACCGAAACCTGCAAGATCGAAGGTCTGCATTTGTTGTGTCAACAAACGTATCGCGCTTTCCAATTCAAATTCCCAAGGTGCACGTTTGCGTATTCCACTTGCATTCAAAGGTAATGCTAGCTCTTCGCTTACCAACAATTCTGTTGGCTTTAATCGTTCTAATTCACTTTGCAATGCTTCAAGCGTGTTGACTTCCGATAAGTGAAAACGACCGCTGCTAATATCCAATGTGGCGATACCAAAACGCTTTTCATATTGGTGTATCGCTACCAATAAATTATCTCGATGGTCCTCAAGAAACGCGGCATCGCTCACTGTACCAGGCGTTAAAATTCGCACGACTTGCCGTTCAACTGGCCCCACACTGGTTTTTGGATCACCTACTTGTTCGCATATTGCAATGGATAAACCTTGACGCAATAATTTTGCAATATAAGATTCCGCTGCATGATACGGCACCCCCGCCATCGGAATGGATTTACCTGCCGACTGCCCACGCGCCGTTAACGTAATATCTAATAACCGTGCAGCATCGACAGCATCCTCATAAAACAATTCATAAAAATCACCCATACGATAGAACAGTAATGTGTGCGGATAATCAGCTTTGATGCGTAGGTATTGCTGCATCATAGGGGTATGGTTGGAAATCGAACTAATACGTTCCATATATGAATTTTGCCCTATATTTCATTAAATAAAAAAGATAAAACAAGACTACTTAAATAAGTTTAGATTTTCCAATTAATTTATAACATACATAGCTAATAATAAAAATTAAAACCATTCCAAAATATAAATTTAAATTTGAGCGAATATCACTAGTGCTTGCATTAGCATGCACTGTTAAAGTCATTAAATAATACCCTATTACAGTCGCAAACGCGCGCGATGAACGCATCATGCCTGTTGCTAAAAATTCATTCTTTCTTTGCGACAACAACAAATCTCTAATTCTAGCATTGAGTGTTGTTTGCAATAAGAACTCGGAACAAGCAAACAAGCCCATTGTAATCAAAGGATAAACAAAACTTATCTTTTGGTTTCCATTAGTAAAAAATAATCCTACACATAGAACGACAAATGAAATAGTCATCAAAAATGAACTATATGATAAATTCTTATAATGATTGATTATACGATTTCCTTGCCATAGTAAAATACTGCTGCCAAAAAATGCATTTACTATAGGATCAATCATAATCAGTATGGCTGGAGAAAACCCATGGATAGAAGAAACATCTTTAGTTAAAAAATAAAAAAATTCATTAAAGATAATTGTGTTTGCTATCCAATAAGGAATACTAAATAAAAAAACCAAATAAATGAACGATAATAGCGCAGAATTAGATTCTATATTGGATTTGTATATCATATAAGTAACAGCCACCAAGAAAGATGCAATCACAATCCAACGTGTTGTTTGTTCAAAATTAAGCGCAATATAAACAATACAAAATAGCATAATCAGATATAAAAAAAATTTTGCACTATCTATTTTGCTGCTTTGCTCATCTTCTATATGCTTATAAAACAAGATGAATAATAAAAGAGAACTTGCTCCAGAAATTAAGCAGTATTTGAATACATTCACTGTATTAAGTTGCATCAAAAACAACACGCATCCAACAGCTGCACCAAGATTAACAAAAATTTGATAAATATAATTTCCTCTTATCCTTACTTGTGAATCACCAAATAATCTATTTATAAATATAACAATATTAAAAAAATATAATCCTCCTCCAACAATGTAAAATGTAACGGCAAGCATGCTTAATGTCAGACTTTTTATACTCAATAAACATATCGATATAACGCTCAGCATGATCCCAATAAAAAGTGAAAATTTCTGTTTTCCACAATTATGTAGAGTAAAGCCAAAAAATAATGCGGATAACGCGAGAAGTGTATTTGCAGTCGTTGTAATTGAATATGCCTGTTTAAGAGGAATTCCCTCTGAATACAAAATATAAGCTAACGGATCCTTGAGAATATAATATCCTGAGAAAAATAACGTATTAACGAATACAATAGAAATAAATGAGAATTGAGTAAGTGAATTAGAGTAACAAAAGCCGCCGCTCTCCCTTGTTCGATTAAAGGATGAACCCATAAATTTTATCCAATCGTTTTATTTAAGAATCACCAGACTGATGAATAGAAGCATTGCTATTTGGCAGTTCGAAGGCTCCATCACTGCAATCATCAATAAGCTCAATACATTCTAAAAAAACGGGTTTCTTTACACTCTCAGGAGAGGCTGGAAGTATGCAACAAGACTGTGTTTCATATGCTGGTTCTAAAATTCTAACCATACTGCCCTCTTTTAACGTAAAATGATAATTTTTCATCCTATTTTGAATGATTATGAACAAATTATCAACTTATCCTGATTTAGCCATTAACCAAAAAATCGACTTCGCTATCCTAGCCGGTATAGCAACGCAACGAAAAGGCTTATTTTTAACTTATCAGGATAGAGAATATTTGCTTTCATTATGCCGTACAATGCTAAATTCATTTTTGCATGAATCAAAACCACCAAAAGTCCAAGCAATAAAAGAACCTATTGATGTAAAAAATGTTATTGTTTTTGTATCCCTCTATGAAAATGACAATATATTAGCTTGCGGACATAAACAAGGAAAAACTCTCGAAGAATCAGTAATCTTGTCCACAATTAAAGCAATCAATTTAGCAAAACCCAAACCTTCTTCCCACAAAATACATGTTGAAATGACTATTTTGTTCGATGAAAAAATAATCTCCAATGACTTAGAAGAAAAAATCATTCTAGGGGTAGATGCAATCAGCCTTCGCTATCAAGATAAAATTGCTATTTTCAAAAATTCCGTTCCAATTAACTATGGTTATTCATTTGAAGAAACTCTGATAAAATTAGCTCAAAAGTGCGGCCTTAAAAGAGATCTCGTTCAATCTAAGAAAGCTACATTATCAAAATACAAGACCATTGAATTTCGCGAAGATGTACTAACAAAAAATAATAAATATGGATTATATGATCTCTACCGTAATAATCCCATTATTTTACAAAGCGAAGTAACCGATAAATCACTTAAATCATCTTTATTCCTTTCTTATTCTGCGCTAAAAAACTTTATCCATAAAAAAGCTTATTTATATATTGCAAATGAAAAAAAATGGCATCATTCAAATACTCAAGAAGCATTATTACGTCAACTTGCCAGTACTTGGATTTTAACAAAACTTGCTAAATTCTATCAGGATCAATTAACTTTAAAATGCACTAAACGAGCTATTAATAATATCATTAAAAATTTTTCACCACATCACGATTCAGGTTATCTGGAAGTCAATGGCGTAACAGATATTGGCTTATCTGGCTGCTTACTGCTCGCGCTCGTCTCTTCCGGTTTTCATCAAGATAAAATGAATCCGTTAAGATCATTTATTTTAAGTAGTTATGATAAAGAACATAATCGTCTACTTCCCTTCATCACATCCAAGCTCAACTTACCTCATGAAGCAGAATTCTTTTTTCCAGGAATTGCATTAAATGCCTTGCTACACATGAATAAATGCTACCCTAATGATGAAAATATCCGTATTGTTGAAAAAGTTTTCCCTTATTATCGTCGTTTATTTAACCAAAACAAAGACGGCATCAAAATGTTGCCCTGGATGTCATCTGTCTACACCGAGCTTTTTTTCGTATTAAATGATATGAAATACGCAAAATTTGTATTTACAATGAATGATCGAATTTTAACTCAACAAATTACAACTGAAACGACAGAAATTGACTTGTTAGGCAGTTTCTCTCATACAGGAAGCGCTGCGGTCACGGCCACAATAACTGAAAGTCTTATTGATGCATACAGGGTTGCACAACAATGCCAAGACAAAACTCGAATGCAAGTATATAAAAAACATATTCTCATGGCATTACGGTTTATATTGCAAGCACAATATAGAACAGATAATACTTTTGATTCCAATGCGCTTGGAGGATATAAAAATAATTTTTTTGATAAAAATATCCGAATTGATAATATCCAACATGCTTCACATGCTATCTTTAAGTTCTTACACTACGTTTTTCCATGTTGTCACTAAAATTTCAACAAACGAGTCACTTTTATTATGCTTCTTTCTTTTTTCTGATCATCGCTTTTCTTACTATTAAAAAAGAATGTATTTAAAGAGGTACGATAAATATCGCAAATCTCCCCACACAATGTGACCGCCCGAATAGGTGGATGTTCTTTTCTTTTTTTCTGAGGAGAACAGTTTTCTTCTACAGCAACAGAAGGAACAACCGTACTTGCTCGCATACTATCTGGACTTTCCATGCTGGATGCGGAATAGTCGGACAACAACATGTCTTGATCTTTATCGGTGCTAAAAGAAATATTAGATACTGTCGTTCTATGTTTTTTGGATAGCGGTTGATGATCTGGCTCCTCCCGCAAGGAAAAACAAATTTCGTTGAGCTGACTTCTTGTCAGACACCTCTGGCCTGGACGGAAATAAGCAGAATTGTAAACGTTTATCTCGTCAGGTATTGCATTGATAAGCATTTCTGCCACTTGTTGCGCCAATGCTTCTTTTTCGTCTTTCTCTTCAAATCCATTCAGGTCCATCTTCGATAAAAGCCCCTTCCCTGCAAGAACAGATGTCCCTGGCACAGCATCGTCCTGACTCTGCACATACTTTAGTAAACCCAGGCGCAGTCTCGTTTTCGCATTATATGAGCTCGACTTTTCTTTACCCATCAACGCACAGAACACATCGAAGCGCATTGTTGTGCCAGGAATTTGATCTCTTATCTTTTGTGAAAAATCACCTATTCGTTTAAAAAGTAAAAAAAAACTTTTCTCCTCTTTCCCATTTATGAGCATATTTGCCATCAGAATTACCCCAGGATCTTGATTACCCCGATGCAAGCCTCGTCGAATTCTATAAGAACCAACATACTGTATGAATGTAATAAAATCAGGATACGGAGCACCGATAAGATTTTTATTTGAAGTTTCATTGCTTTGTTCGTCACCTAGTTTTTTTTCGAATTCTATGATGGCCTTCTTTCTAAGATTCACAATGACCTCGCTCACTAAATTAAAGTAAGCACAGATTATATTATAAAGCTTTCAACAGGTCAGTAGCTTGAAGAAAAATAAAGCGAGGAGTAGTATGAAAACTCTATGACTTCCACTATTAAGCAACTCGCAGCTCAATTAGGCACTCAACTAAAACAATGCGAGTGGAAACTCGTCACAGCAGAATCTTGCACGGGTGGCGGACTGGCTTATTTTATTACAAACATCACTGGCAGCTCAGATTGGTTTGAGCGTGGCTTTGTCACCTACAGCAACACAGCAAAAACAGAATTACTGGGTGTGCGATTATCTACTTTAAACAACGATGGCGCAGTTAGCGAACAAGCTGCGCGCGAAATGGCGGAAGGCGCTTTACAGCATGCGGAAGCACAAGTCAGCATTGCTATTACCGGTATTGCAGGGCCTATTGGCGGGACACCTGATAAACCCGTAGGGACTGTGTGGTTTAGTATCGCCTCCATTCATGCCGAAACACAAACCAGCATGCGCGTCTTTTCTGGTGATCGCCAGACTGTCCGTGAGCAATCCATTCAGGTAGCATTAGAAAAATTATTACAATTTATTAAATAATCGAGTACAGTTTAATAACAGCAATCATTTTCTCTTTTATCATTATCTCATCATCCAACAAAAGGACACCAAAATGGAAGACAACAAGAAAAAAGCCCTAGGCGCTGCCTTAAGTCAAATTGAACGTCAATTTGGTAAAGGATCTGTTATGCGTTTAGGGGATTCAAGCATTGTACGTGACATCGAAGTCATTTCAACTGGCTCCCTCGCTTTGGATATCGCGCTTGGCGTTGGCGGTTTGCCTCGCGGCCGTGTCGTTGAGATTTATGGACCAGAATCATCCGGCAAAACAACACTCACATTACAAGTCATTGCTGCCTGCCAACGTCAAGGCGGCACTGCGGCATTTGTAGATGCAGAACACGCATTAGATCCCGCTTATGCCAAACGTTTAGGTGTTAATGTTGATGAATTATTAATCTCTCAACCTGATACCGGTGAGCAAGCACTCGAAATTACTGACATGCTGGTACGTTCTAGCGCAGTCGATGTAGTGATTGTTGACTCCGTTGCAGCCCTCACCCCCAAAGCCGAAATCGAAGGCGAAATGGGTGACTCGCACATGGGTCTGCAAGCACGTTTAATGTCACAAGCCTTGCGCAAACTGACTGCAAACATTAAACGTTCCAATACACTGGTTATTTTCATCAATCAAATCCGTATGAAAATTGGTGTGATGTTCGGTAACCCAGAAACAACTACCGGAGGTAACGCCCTGAAGTTTTACGCATCAGTTCGCCTGGACATTCGCCGTATCGGTAACGTAAAAAATGGTGATGAAGTTGTTGGCAGCGAAACACGCGTCAAAGTAGTTAAAAATAAAGTGGCGCCCCCCTTCAAACAAGCTGAGTTTGATATTCTTTACAACGAAGGTATTTCTCGTGAAGGTGAAATTATAGAACTAGGTGTATTACATAATCTGGTAGATAAAGCAGGCGCATGGTTTAGTTACAAAAGCCAGCGTATCGGTCAAGGCAAAGATAATGCCCGTACGTTCTTGAAAGAACATCCAGAAACAGCGCAAGAAATTGAAGGCAGAATTCGCGAGAAGCTCCTAAACGCTATCGTCAAAACAAAAGCAGCCGTCGTAGAAGAGGAAACTGAGGAGGCTACCGCCTGAAACAACCCAATCATCACAAGGGAGATATCCGGCGTGTTGCAATGGATTTGCTCGCACGCCGCGATCATTCTGCAAAAGAATTATTGTATAAATTATTACATAAGGGATTTTGTGAAGCAGACATCCATTCCATGATCACGGCTCTTGTTGAAGAAAAATGGATCAACCACGATCGTTTTATTGAAAACTATATTCACCATCGCCGCATCAAGGGATTCGGCCCCTTACGCATTCAAATCGAACTTATACAACGTGGAATTTCTACAGAACTCATTGAACATCACTTAAAGATCGCTGATAATGCATGGTTTACTGAAATATATAAAGTATGGCAAAAACGCTTTAAAAACACAGCTCCCTGCAATATAAAAACACAAGCACAACAAATGCGATTTTTGCAGCAAAGAGGTTTTACTGTAGAACAGATTGAAACTATTTTTACAAGACGATGAACAGCCCATGCAACCTAAAAAATTAAGCGCTAATCAAATCCGTAGTTTATTTTTAAATTATTTTCATGATCAAGGTCACGAAATAGTAGCCAGCAGCTCGCTTGTTCCTGGGAATGATCCTACTTTATTGTTTACCAACGCAGGCATGGTGCAATTTAAAGATGTTTTCTTAGGTAAGGAAGAACGTCCATACAAACGTGCCGTGTCTTCACAATGTTGTGTACGCGCCGGCGGAAAACATAATGATCTAGAAAATGTAGGTTATACTGCGCGACATCACACTTTTTTTGAAATGTTAGGCAACTTCAGCTTTGGTGATTATTTTAAACGGGACGCAATTCGTCTTGCGTGGGAGTTTTTAACACGTATCCTTAACCTGCCGCCTGAAAAACTTTGGATAACCGTTTATCAAGATGACGATGAAGCTGCAAACATCTGGTTAAACGAAATAAAAATTGATCCTGCTCGTTTTACACGTTGTGGGGAAAGCAGCAATTTCTGGTCAATGGGTCCAACAGGTCCTTGTGGCCCCTGCGCTGAAATTTTTTATGATCATGGTGCAGGAATCATGGGCGGCCCGCCAGGCACTCCCGATGAAGAGGGTGATCGTTATGTTGAAATCTGGAATTTAGTTTTTATGCAATATGATCGCGCAGCAGATGGCTCACGCACCCCACTACCCAAACCCTCTGTTGATACTGGTATGGGTTTGGAACGTATTGCTGCCGTCGTTCAAGGTGTCCATAACAACTACGATACTGATTTATTTCGAGGCTTAATCAAATTGATTGCCAAACTCGCCCACATGACTGATTTGAGCAATACTTCTTTACGCGTCATTGCAGATCATATTCGCTCTTGCGCATTTTTAATTACAGATGGTGTTGTTCCTGCCAACGAAGGCCGCGGTTATGTACTACGCCGCATTATTCGTCGCGCATTACGCCACGGGAATAAACTTAGTGTGGATCAACCCTTTTTCTACAAGCTCGTTAAACCACTTGTTACAGAAATGGGAGAAGCCTACCCTGAATTACGCAAAGCACAAATACATATTGAAACTATTCTAAAGCAGGAAGAAGAACAATTTAGCCTAACACTCGCTCAAGGATTAAAACTATTTGAACAAGTAACAAATGAATTAACCGGCACACTCATTCCAGGAAGCACCGTATTTAAACTGTATGATACCTATGGTTTTCCCGTGGATTTAACTGCAGACATGGCTCGAGAACGCCATTTGCAAATTGATCTTGACGGTTTTGAAACGGAAATGACAAAACAACGCGACCGTTCACGCCAAGCCAGTAAATTTGCAACTGATTATACCATCGCAACAGGCAGCCATCCTGCTACAAAATTTGTTGGTTATAAAAATTTGCTAACAGAAAAAAGTAAAATTGTCGCTTTATATCGTGATGGAAAAAAAGTGGATGCCTTGCAAACCGCTGAGCAAGGTGTTGTTATTTTAGATCGCACACCATTTTATGCAGAGTCAGGAGGACAAATTGGCGATCAAGGAACACTACGCATCCATAACAACCTATTTCGCGTGCAAGATACGCAAAAACAAGGGCAATCTTACTTACATGTTGGCATAGTCGAAAAAGGCCACTTTGCTACAGGCGATGATCTGACACCCGAAGTCGATGCAAACCGACGTGCCGCTACAGTATTAAATCATACCGCAACCCATCTATTGCATAGGGTGCTACGTAGCCTATTAGGCACCCATGTGATGCAAAAAGGTTCGTTGGTTGAACCAGAGCGTTTGCGTTTTGATTTCACCCACTCTACCCCGCTTAATACAGATGAATTAAAACAAATTGAACAACGCGTAAACGAAGAAATCCGCGCAAACCATGCTGCTATTGTCCGCGTTACCAATCCAACTGAAGCAATTCAAAGCGGTGCGCTTGGATTATTTGAAGACAAATACGGTGATGAAGTTCGGGTGGTGCAATTTGGAGAATCCATGGAATTGTGCGGCGGCACCCATGCAGATCATACGGGCAATATTGGGATTTTTAAAATTACCTCCGAATCAGGTGTTGCGGCAGGTGTTCGTCGCATTGAAGCAGTAACAGGCGAAGGTGCTTTGCAATGGATTGATAAACGCGAAGCAGATTACAAACAAAAACTACAATTAGCTGATGAAAAAACTCGCGTACTGGAAAAACAATTAATCCAACTGAAAGAAAAATTGGGCAGCACCTTCGTCCAAGATTTAGCATCACAAGCAAAAGATGTTCTCGGCGTAAAAGTCCTGACCGCACAGCTTAATGATGTAGATGCTAAATCACTACGCAATATGGTAGATCAACTAAAAAATAAATTAGGCAGCGCCATTATCGCTCTTGCTATTGTGCAAAATGGCAAAATAAGTGTCGTTACCGGCGTCACAAAAGATTATGTCAATCGTATTAAAGCCGGCGAATTAGTCAACATGATCGCTGCACAAATTGGCGGGAAAGGTGGTGGTCGACCTGATTTAGCCGAAGCAGGGGGCAATCAACCTGAACAGTTAGAACAGGCGCTTGAATCGGTCTATGCCTGGGTAAAAGAAAAGATAGGGAAAAACCCTTAGAGCCTTTATAGTAGGTAACATGGGATAGGTCACAAATAGCGCGCAGTTGGCATACAGAT
>CAZAEO010000035.1:0-18331 GCA_964484285.1 uncultured Coxiellaceae bacterium
TCTCCTCGGATTTGCGATGATTTTGTCTCAATTCCCTCTTTTTTCGCTTGAGGAAATGAATTGTAAACAGACCCTAGGATATGTCAATTTTAACAAATCCTATTCTGTATCATATTTGAGTTGCCTATATGACCATTATTTTGGCAAAAAAGCAAGCAGTAAATGCGAAAATATGATATTTTTCTATTAATGTATAAGCTACAAGGTGAGTGATGAAACAACTACTATCATGGTTAGCAATCAGTATTTGCTTGATTTGTACAATAAATACGGCATTTGCGGTCAGAGTGACACGGCTTTATCAAGCGCAAATACCTGTTGCTTCCCAGACATCAGAAGAACGTAATCAAGTATTGCAGCAAGGGCTGACGCAGGTGTTGATTAAAGTAAGCGGTGATAATGGGGTACTGAATCATCCTAAAATTAAATCACGCTTAGAAGAATTAGCTAGCACATTAATGCAAGAATTTAGCTATTCACCGTCTAATTTACCAGATAATGCGGAACCTTATTTTTTACAGTTGAACTTTGATGCGGATGGAATTAACAAAGTATTGCAAGATGCTGGAGTGCCCATTTGGGGGCAAAATCGGCCATTAATAGTAGTTTGGTTAGATGTTGAAATACCTAATCATCCTGCAGAAATAATGACAAATGATTCTGCAAATGAAATTTCACTTTTATTCAAACAAAATATGGATCGTCGTGGTTTACCGATCATTTTCCCGATGATGGATATAACTGATATGAATCTTGTGTCGGTTAATGATATTGTAATAAAAGCCATTCCTGTTTTAACAAATGCTGCAAAGCGTTATTCAAGTGATGCGATGTTAATGGGGCACATTACACAAGATAAAAATGGATTTAATGCTCAATGGACATTAGTCATGGGACAATCTCAATGGGATTGGAGCATGACAGGTGAAACGATAGCGGATGTATTGACTACGGTGACAAATAATATAGCGGATACATTAGCGGGTCGTTATGCAGTCATTATGACTGATACTGCGCAAACCAAATTTACTTTACAAGTGGCGGGCGTGACAGAAGCGGAAGATTTTATGCAATTGATGAATTATCTGCAACATTTAACACCTGTAGCAGATGTGCAGCTTATACAAGTCAGTGGAAGTGATGTAACATTAAATATTAGCCTACGTGGAACGCGGGAATCTTTTTCCCAAGCTGTTTCTCTCGGAAAAAAATTAACGTCGGTAAATAATAACAATCAAACAATACCTCTCTATCAATGGAATCATTAAATACCTACATTCGCTACAGGTATATTATATAGGATACGTATGAATAAGTTATTTGTTGTTGTTCTTGCAGTTATTATGAGTGTGCTGCTCTATCTGTTGGCGCCTATTTTAACGCCTTTTTTAATAGGAGCATTACTTGCTTATCTGGTTAATCCGCTCGTTGATCAATTAGTGCGATTACACTTACCACGCTTATTAGCAGTGGGCATTGTTTTTCTAGCAGTTTTTTCGATTATTTTATTATTAGCATTGTTGGTAGTTCCGTTAATTCAAGAGCAAATAGTGACTTTATCGAGCGTCATTCTTAATGCGGTCGAATGGATGCAAAATACGATTGTACCCCTGCTGAAAGAATATCTGGGTATCGAACAATTTATTGATGTGGATGTATTGAAAACACAGCTTGCCCAGAATTTGGGAACAGCAGGAGGAGCAGCTGCTTGG
The DNA here is from genome assembly GCA_964484285.1 of uncultured Coxiellaceae bacterium. Classification (GTDB taxonomy): domain Bacteria; phylum Pseudomonadota; class Gammaproteobacteria; order DSM-16500; family DSM-16500; genus CAZUQP01. The sequence continues at coordinate 1,713 of CAZAEO010000035.1, forward strand.
CTTGCAGAAGTTGTTTTGCATTCTGGCGTTGCTCTGTTGCACGGTTTATTGAATTTAATTTTAATTCCGGTAGTGGCATTTTATCTTTTATACGATTGGCATAAAGCCATCATGGGTGTGCATCATTTACTTCCTCGACAATATGAACCAACCATTATTAAATTGGTAAACGAATGCGATGAAGTAATAGGTGCTTTTTTCCGTGGACAATTGATGGTGATGTTAGCACTCGGTGTTTTTTATTCCGTTGGGTTGTCGTTGATCGGTTTGCAAATTAGTTTGGTGATTGGTCTATTAGTTGGTTTATTAAGTATTGTGCCCTATTTAGGTGTTGTGATTGGCATTATCACTGCAAGTATTGCTGCATTTGTGCAGTTTGGTACGTTTATTTCTGTCTTGTTAGTGTGGCTGGTGTTTTTGGTAGGCCAAACACTGGATGGAATGTTTATTACACCTAAGTTGATAGGTGATCGCATTGGATTACATCCTGTTGCGGTCATTTTTGCGGTATTAGCGGGAGGAACATTATTTGGATTTTTTGGAGTATTATTAGCATTACCAGTCGCGGCTATCATTATGGTCTTGCTGCGTTTTCTTAACCACTATTATCATGCTACTCAATTATGAAACAAATGAATCAGTTGACGCTCGGTGTTGGATTAAAAGATGATGCAACGTTTGCCAATTATTTTGCGGGTAAGAATAGTTTACTGCTTGAAGAATTAAATAAATCAGCTTGCGGTAGAGGTGAGCGAGTTATTTATTTTTATGGTACTGGCGGACAGGGGAGCACGCATTTATTACAAGCATGCTGCCATAAAGCGAATGAACAACAATTACGTTCAGTCTACATCCCGTTAGCAAGCATAATGGATTTGTCTCCCGATATTTTTGAAGGATTAGAAACACTGCAGTTGGTTTGTATTGATGATGTGCATATGATCGCAGGGAAACCTTTGTGGGAAGAAGCTTTTTTTCATGTGTATAACCGATTGCATGCGCATGGCGGACATTTGATTGCAACGGCTAATGTTGCACCTAAATTATTAGGTTTTACCTTACCTGACGTGATTTCGCGATTATCATGGGGAATCGTATTTCAGTTGCAGCCTTTAACGGATGATGAAAAATTACAAGTATTGATGATGCGTGCAGAACGGCGCGGCATGACATTATCAGAAGAAGTAGGAAAGTTTATTTTAACCCATTGTCCACGACATATGTCGACGTTATTTGCAGCATTAGATGCATTAGATAAAATGTCTTTGGCCGCGCAACGTAAATTGACTATTCCTTTTGTGAAGACAGTGTTAGAAATCTAGATTTTTTCTCTCTGTTTATAGATGAATTGCGTTAAGATAAGCGCTTCATATTCAGAGGGAATTCGTATGATGCAAATCAAAAAAATCATTGCGTGGGAAATTTTAGATTCTCGCGGTAATCCGACGGTTGAAGCCGAAGTGATTCTAGAATCAGGAAAATCAGGCTGTGCAGCTGTTCCGTCAGGAGCGTCGACAGGCTCAAGAGAAGCATTAGAATTGCGTGATCACGATGCAAGCCGTTACTTGGGTAAAGGAGTATTAAAAGCTGTTGCAGCAATTAATGGAGAGATTGCAAAAGCATTGCATCACATGGATGCCATGAATCAGCAGAAAATAGATGAGACATTAATTGCACTCGATGGTACGCAAAATAAAGAACGTTTAGGTGCAAATGCACTTTTGGCGGTTTCTCTCGCTTCGGCTAAAGCAGCAGCTGCTGAGCAAGCTATGCCACTTTATCGTTATATAGGTAGTGAAGCGTCTTCTTATCAACTGCCTGTTCCTATGATGAATATTATCAATGGCGGTGCGCATGCAGATAATAACTTAGATATTCAAGAATTCATGATTTTGCCTGTAGGTGCCGCAACGTTTGCAGATGGATTACGTTACGGTGCTGAGGTATTTCAGCATTTAAAGCGGTTATTACATGAGCGTAAATTAAATACGAATGTAGGCGATGAAGGTGGTTTTGCACCTAATTTACCTAACAATGAAGCAGCGCTTGAAATTATTTTACAAGCAATCCAACAAGCGGGTTATCAGCCTGGTAAAGACATCTGTTTGGGATTAGATGTGGCGAGCAATGAGTTGTACGCTGAAGGAAAATATCGACTAGAAAATAAAGCGTTAACAGCAGAGCAATTTACGCATTATTTGGCTCATTTAGTCGATTGTTATCCTGTTATTACTATTGAAGATGGCATGGCTGAAAATGATTGGGCGGGTTGGGAAATTTTAACGGAGATATTAGGGAAAAAAATTCAGCTCGTAGGCGATGATATATTTGTGACCAATACTGAGTTGCTTAAACAAGGAATTAACCAGCATGTTGCAAATGCTATTCTTATTAAACCGAATCAAATAGGGACATTGACCGAAACATTATCCGCTATTCAGATGGCGAAGAAAGCGCGCTACAATACCATTATGTCGCATCGTTCAGGCGAAACAGAAGATACAACGATTGCTGATTTAGCGGTGGGGATGAGTACCGGACAAATTAAAACAGGATCGTTGTGTCGTTCTGACCGTGTTGCTAAATACAATCGACTGTTACATATTGCAAGTGAATTAGGCAATCAGGGTAAGTATGCAGGCCAGACTATATTTAAGCAGTTTAACTGTTTTGCAGAGATGACGAATTGATGGAATCTTTCCGGTTTAAAGTGGCATCCGTTGTTTTGTTGCTATTGCTGTTTTTTCTGCAATACCGATTATGGTGTCAACCTGGCGGTATTCGGGATATGATGCAGCTTAAAAAACAATTAGTAGCAGAACAAGTACAAAATGATTTTTTAAGAAAACGTAATCAAGCTTTATTACTACAGGTGCAACATTTACAAAAAAATCCAGATGCAGCAGAATCGCGAGCACGCCAGGAATTGGGCATGATTAAAAAAGACGAAATATTTTATCAGGTGGTGAAATGAGTTTCCCCCTTAAGTTGATGCCTATGAGCCGTAGCACAGCATGACAAGCAAAAAAGGTTATTTAAATGAAAATTTTATTGAGCAATGATGATGGATTTTTAGCACCAGGGCTAGGTATTTTAGCTAAAAAATTAAGTGAAATCGCAGAAATCACGGTGGTGGCGCCTGATCGTAATCGCAGTGGTGCCAGTAATTCGCTGACGCTAGATAATCCCTTACGCATGACGACAGCGGAAAACGGGTTTATTAGTGTTAACGGAACTCCAACCGATTGCGTGCACTTGGCAGTGACTGGACTTTTAAAAGAAACACCCGATATGGTCGTATCAGGCATTAATGAAGGTTCAAATTTAAGTGATGATGTTTTGTATTCTGGCACGGTGGCTGCGGCTACTGAAGGTCGATTTTTAGGGCTTCCTTCCGTGGCTGTTTCTTTGGCTGGACCGCATTGTCAATATTATGCAACCGCAGCAGAAATAACGAAACTGCTGGTCTTGCATCTCCGTCAAGATCCTTTGCCTAAAGATACCATCTTGAATGTTAATGTGCCTGATTTACCTTTAGCAGAAATTCGTGGTATTCAGGTCACTCGTTTAGGGACACGCCATGTAGCTGAACCGACTATTAAAGCGGCTGATCCGCGTGGTAGAAAAATTTATTGGATTGGACAGCCAGGGCCTGAAGAAGATGCTGGTCCCGGTACAGATTTTTATGCAGTTAATATGGGATATATATCTATTACTCCTTTGCATCTAGATTTAACGCATTACAAGGTATTTGAGCAATTAGCAGGTTGGGTAAAAGCGATAAAAATGGAATAGAGCGGTATGCGATTAGGTTTTGTATTGTTGTTAATAGGTTGTTTGACGAGTTGCAGTACAGGTACGCATTATGCACCTGTCACAGATATTTCGACTATCGAACGCATTCCTAAAAGCGGTGTTTATCGAGTTTTGCCAGGTGAGACACTCTATTCAATTGCATGGCGATATGGCTTGGATTATCGGTATTTAGCTAAACGAAATAATATTGCCCCTCCTTATCATGTTGATGCAGGACAATTGATTTACTTGAATGGCAAGGCAACTCAGGCAACACGTATACGTGTGCTTCCTTCATTAGCTGAAAAAAAGCAAACAGTGATTATGAAGCATTCTGTTTCTCGCCCTGTTATCTATCACGAAATAAATACACCAGTTACATCCTGGCTTTGGCCTGCAAAGGGTCCTGTTATTAGTACTTATTCGCGGCTCAATAAAGGTATTAATATTGGTGGGCGCTTAGGTGCTCCTATTTTTGCAACAGCTCAAGGCCAGGTAGTCTATAGCGGTAACGGGCTGCGTGGTTATGGTAATTTAATCATTATTAAACATAATGCGCGGTATTTAACTGCTTATGCACATAATAGTGTTGTTTTTGTAAAAGAAGGTGATTGGGTTAATGCGGGTAAAAAAATTGCAAGCATGGGTAATACGGGAGCGCGTCAGGTCATGTTGCATTTTGAAATTCGTGTGAGTGGACAACCTGTTAATCCGTTACGTTATCTTGCCCGCTCGCGACATTAATTGGCAAATTCTGATAATATAAACCTTTGCCATACTGTTGTTGTAGAGACGCATACATGCCTAGGAAAAAGAAACAGGAAGATTTATCTAAACAGTCTTCCGCAGAAGAAGCAAAGCAAGAAAAGGATCTTTCTGTAGAAAAGGAAGATGTGCTTGAAGGGCCTCTTCAGGAAGATCTTGAGCAAGAAATGCTAGCAGAAATTGAATCTGAATCCAACATAAAAGAGCCATTATCCGGCACTCGATCCACTGATCCTACCCAAATTTATCTAAGTGAAATTGGTTATTCACCTTTATTGAGCGCTGAAGAAGAAGTGTATTATGCACGATTAGTACAGAAGGGTGATGCGAAAGCGCGTGCCAAAATGATTGAAAGTAATTTAAGACTAGTGGTGAAAATTGCACGTCGTTATTTTAATCGTGGTTTGGAATTTTTAGATTTAATTGAAGAGGGAAATTTGGGTTTGTTGCGTGCAGTTGAAAAATTTGATCCAGAACGCGGATTCCGTTTTTCAACGTATGCTACATGGTGGATTCGACAAACGATTGAAAGAGCTATTATGAACCAAACGCGTACTGTGCGATTACCTGTTCATGTGATTAGGGAGTTGAATACTTATTTAAGGGCTGCGCGTGAATTAATGAAATCACAAGAGCGCGAACCTTCCCATAAAGATATTGCAGAAGCATTAAACATTCCAATTAAAGACGTCAAAGATATGATGGATTTGAATGAGCATGTTGTGTCGTTAGATTCCATGATGGGTAGTAATGACTCTCATTCGGGCCCTGGTCGACCTATGTTAGAAGCATTAGCCGATAAACGTAAAACAGATCCTGCAGAGTTACTTGCAGACGAGCATTTAGCAGAACATTTAGAAGAATGTTTAGCGCAATTGAATGAAAAACAACGTGATGTATTGTGTCGACGTTTTGGACTTGCTGGGTACGATCGGCAAACATTAGAGGAAGTAGGCGAAGCGGTGGGCTTAACCCGCGAGCGTGTTAGACAAATCCAAATGAGTGGATTAAGAGCATTACGTGAAATTATGCTGAAACGCGGAATGACAAGTGACGGTTGATTTATACGCGATTTAATGCTTGATAAGCAGCCGCACTGTTTTGGTGGTCATCTGTGAACTGATCTCTTTGCATGCATTTTTTATGCGTACGATATTCACCGCGAGCAGCGCAGCAGCCTATTGCAAATGTACCAAATGATGCAAGTAATTTAGTAACAGGTTGGAGGGGTTTTTTGTAGAGATAGTTAGAGCCAAGTTCAAAAAGTCCTACAAATCCTCCTGCTATTGATAAGGCATCTGCTAAAAATGCACCTTTTAGGTAGGCTTGTCTTTTGCAAGAGAGGTCGATGTTGCTAAGTTCTTCCTCGACAATGGGTGGAGAAACATAATTATCCTGATTTTGTGTATCCTGAATAGTATGTACTTTATAATCACATAACCCGGTGATGCTAGCTATCAAGATACCTACACCGATTGCCCATGGCGATGATTCTGCCGTCGCTAAAGCAACAGTTAGGGTTGTGTCGGCCAGATTGGTCACCCAATAACCATTGAAAAGGGAACCAAGCGTGCTTTTTATTGCATTACCACCCCATGTCCAATGGTCTGCATAGTTATTGTCAGGTCTTGAATTTGCCATATGTTTCCTCAAAGTTCTTTTTTTTATCGACTAAATGAGAATGATAATCATTTGAATTAAAATTGCAACTAAAAAGTTACGGTTTTTTCAGAGGGCGAGATTTTTCTTTAGAAAGAGAGGTATGGGGAGGCACTTTAGGTTGAAATAAGCTTCGTTTGGAAAGGGTGTGTTGTTGTCGTATAAGTTGTTGACCAATGAAGGCAAATTGTAGTTGGTCTTGGATGTCTCTTAGTGCCTCTTTTGCATACCTATATTGCTTTTGATCTTTTTTGATGCTGTCAAGATGTCTGATAGAGGGTAGCTTAATTCTTTTATCGCGCGAAAGACTTTTAATAATTTTTTTAAATAATGTAACCGATTGATCTATGTTATTAGATTGAATGTCATGTGAAAACAAGCGGTTAATGAGATTTTCTTTCTGTCGTGAACTCATAATCATCTGCTCATTTTTTTCTACCATAAGGGTATTGTACCGCAAATAATTAACGTCGGTACGCCTATCTAATGTAATCTTGAGCGGAATACGTCGGAAATATGGGTAGGTGCAGACAGGATAAATTTGGGAATAGCAATAATAAAACGTTTTTCTTCCAGCGTTTGCATTTCGTATTCACCTTCCATTGTGCCTTGAGGTGTTGGTAATTGACAAAAACTATTATAAGTAAATTTTTTTTGGGGTTTGATAAGGGGTTGTAAACCAATGACGCCTGGGCCACGTATTTCTTCAACATGACCTGTCATATCTGTGATGCGCCAGTAGCGATTTAATAGCTGCACGATGTTATTGCTCTCATTCGTAATAGTAATTTCATATGTCCATAAAAAACGATGACATTCTTGCGCTGATTGTTCAGGTAAATAGGTTGATTGCACATTAAGTTGAATAGTATTTTTCATTGCTGCTCCTCTGTTTAAGGATAGACCCTAAATTATTTTTATATAAAGATTATCATTATAATAAATACAATAACAATGTAAGCGAAAAAGCCAAGAAGCGCGCCACGTGAGGTAAATTCAACTTCATTGTGTTGTTGCTGTTTCATAAGCCCTTATCGCCTTAAATGCTGTTAATAATTTCTGATGTATTCCACCAAAACCCGAGTTGCTCATGACGATAACATGATCACCAGGCTTAAGCTCGGGACTTAAGTTTGCAATTAATGATTCTACATCATCAAATAAGTGAGCGGGCTGCGTAAATCCTGCCAGTATGTCTTGTAATCCCCAGTTTGTTTCTGGACGTTTACATAAGATTCTATCAGCTGCAGTTAACGAATTTTTAATTGTATCTTTATGCACGCCTGAACGCATCGTGTAAGAGCCAAACTCCAATATGACAATAATCCGTGCTTCGTTACCCACTTTAGCGCGCAATCCTGCTAAGGTAGCGGCGATGGCAGTCGGATGATGCGCAAAATCATCGTATAATGTAATGCCATTTACGTTGCCTTTTATTTCCAGGCGGCGTTTCACATTTTTAAATGAATGGAGTGCTTGAATTCCTTTTGTCATAGGTACGCCAGCATGTGTTGCGGCTGCCAAGGCAGCAAGTGCATTTTCCACATTATGTTTACCGACTAAATTCCACTGCACTTGTCCTACAGGATGTGCATGATGTAATACGTCAAAGCAGCTACCGTCTGGCTTGATCATGCGGGCTTGCCAATCCCCATTTTTCTCGCTAAAAGTGATTAAGGGTGTCCAAGATCCTTTTTGTAAAACGTCTTTGAGATGTGCATCTTCAGCATGATAAATAATTTGGCCATTGCCCGGGACTGTTCTGATTAAGTAATGGAATTGCTGTTTAATCGCCTCTAAGTTCGGAAAAATATCGGCATGATCATATTCGAGATTATTTAAAATTAATGTTTTTGGCTGGTAATGAATGAATTTGGAGCGTTTGTCAAAGAATGCGCTGTCATATTCATCTGCTTCAATGACAAAAAAAGGATCGCGTCCTATTCTGGCTGAAACACCCAAATTTTCTGGTATGCCACCAATCAAGAAACCAGGTTGTAATCCTGCACATTCTAATATCCAAGTAAGCATGCTGGTCGTCGTCGTTTTACCATGTGTACCAGAAACGGCTAAGACCCAACGATTTCTTAAAATATAACGCGCTAGCCACTCTGGGCCGGACAGATACGGTATATTACGTTCCAAAATGGATTCCATTAAGGGATTTCCACGGCGGATAACATTTCCCACAATGACATAATCTATGTGTTCATCAAGATGATTAGGATCATAACCGTTCAATAAGGTTATTCCCTGCGATTCTAATTGCGTATTCATTGGGGGATAAACATGTTGATCCGAGCCAGATACGTCATGCCCCGCTTCTTTTGCCAGGACTGCAAGCCCTGCCATAAATGTGCCACAGATACCTAAGATATGAATTCGCATGGCTTTCCTTAAAATTTTCATAGGGAAAAGAGTGTGATATTATTACAAAATCTATAGGTACATTGATAGTATTTTAAATGAGGCCAAGGACTGGGCAATGGAAAGCGTGTATGCATTATTAGATGCTATAACTGACAGTGCTGTATTGCTGGATAAAGCAGGCCGGATTGTTGACTGGAACCAAGGCGCAACGGCGCTATTTGGATATCCCAGAAAAGAGGTTATCGGCAGGTCGCTGAATTTAATTTATTATCAAAATTATCCTTTCCCAAAAATTATTCAAGAAACTCTCTCATCACAAAAGAAATGGGTGGCTGAGACAGAGTTTATTCGCAAAAATGGTACAATGGGTGTCTGTAAAACCTCTGCTAGTTTAACCAATACTTCTCAGCCAAATAAACTTTTAGCATTAATTGTTCACCAGAATATTTCCGCACATAAAGAATTGGAAGTAGAATTAAATAAAGCAAATCAAAAAATAGCACAAGAGTTGAATGATTGTCTTGAATTATTTTATTTAAGTAATGCGCTGCTTATTAAAAGTCTTGCTACGTGTGAACAATTAGAAAAAAATTTACGTGAAAGTGAATTACGATTTCATTTGCTTGCAGAGAATGCGAGGGACATTATTTCTCGCCATGCTTCTGACGGAACCTATCTTTATGTTTCACCTTCATGTAAAACATTGCTTGGCTATTTGCCTGAAGAATTGATAGGGAGTAATGCCAGTAAATTTGTGCATTATGACGATATGGGTAAATTAAAAAGAGCATTTAATCGACGGAAGGAAACGTCTTCTTCTTGTATGCTGACTTATCGCATTCGCCGTAAAGAAGGTGATTATCGTTGGTTTGAAAGCAATATTCGCGCTATCCGAGATGAGGAAAGTAATGCAATTCGTGAAATTCAATCTGCATCCCGCGATGTGACGGATCATATTCTGGATAAAAAAGCGCGTCTGCGTGGGCAGCAATTAGCACATGTTTTTCGACTCAGTACTATGGAAGAAATGGCTTCCGGCATGGCGCACGAAATTAGTCAACCCATTGCGGCGGTTTTGAATTACACTCAAGGTTGTTTACGCTATTTGCAAAAAGATAGTCATGATCCAACTCAATTAGCAGAGATTATGAATAAAGCAGTTGCGCAAGCAGAGCGTGCAGGCGAAGTAATCCATCGATTGAAAAACTTCTTTTGTAAAGGGCAGTTAGTTAAAACCCCCTGCAAAATGAATAGTTTGATTCGTGAAACGGTGAGTTTAATTCGTAATGACTTAAACCGTTCAAAAACGAAAATTGAATTTAATCTAGAAAAAGATGTGCAGCTTATTTCGGCAGACCGTATTCAATTACAGCAAGTGATGCTGAATCTTATCCAAAATGGTATTGAAGCCATGCAGCCAATTGATCCACGACATCGAAAAATTCAGATTCACACTAAAACATTAAATGAAAATTCTATTGAAGTGATTGTAAGCGATACAGGCCCAGGTTTTACTAAGGATATGATACATAAAGTGTTTGAGCCTTTCTTTACTACAAAAGCAAATGGTCGGGGGATGGGTCTTGCTATTTGTCGTTCAATTATTGAGGCGCATGGAGGACAACTTACCATTAATCCAAATACCAGCCATCATAGTTGGATACGTTTCGTATTACCCGTTTTTTAGGAGGAACCTATGTCTATGGATCCAATTGTTTACGTTGTAGATGATGATCAAGCCATGGTGGAATCACTTTCATGGATTATTGAATCGGTTGGATTGCGAGTGAAAACATATGTTCGTGCGCAAGATTTTTTAGATGAATACAATCCTAAGCAGCACGGTTGTATATTATTGGATGTACGCATGCCTGGTATGAGTGGGCCTGAATTACAATTCAAATTAAACGAACAAGGAGCGACCTTACCTATTATTTTCATTAGTGGTCATGGCGATGTCCCACTGGCTGTGCGGGTGATGAAGGCGGGTGCAATTGATTTTTTAACTAAACCATTCAATGATCAAATTCTTTTGGAAAGCATTAATAAAGCATTACGTGTTGATAAAACCAATCGTGAAAAACAACAAGAAAATGCGCAAGCAGAAGCTAAATTTGCTTTGTTATCACCACGGGAAGTACAAGTTTTGCAAGGTATTGTGGCGGGAAAACAAAATAAAGTCATTTCGGCTGAATTAAAAATTTCTCTTAAAACAGTAGAGGCACATCGCGCGAGTGTGATGAAAAAAATGAGTGTAAAATCTGTTCCTGAGCTCGTGAAACTAGTCTTAACCAATAATGCACAAGAACCGTTGAATGAAGACTGAGTGCAAAAAGAATATTTTTTATACATAATAAAATAAATTGATTTGTTAATGAGTTAACTGCCTAGTAAAAACCCTAGCTTTGTCTGGGGTGTCTAATGATTCCTCCATTGGTTTTCTCCAATTTTCATTAGCAAATAATAGTGAGAACATGATCGTTCACCCGTTAGAAAATAGGTACTTTAAAGGATAGCGCATAGTGTTAGGAAACTCGATATCAGTAAGGGAGACAGCGATCATGGCCGAATCAAAAAATGTATTACTTGTTACGAATTCTACTTCAGAAGGTGAAATTTTACTAATTAAAGAAGCATGCGCACAAGCACAAACACAAGAATTAGAAATCAAATTAGCTCTTGTGCATGTTATTCCTAACTTACCTACGTGTTATTTTAATATTCCCTCTATGGTATTGTTAGCAGAAAATTATTATGAAGAAGCAACTCGAGCATTGACTTCAATTGGCCAATTGCTGAATGTAGCTAAAAAAGATCAATGGCTCATTACAGGCAGGCTGAAAACAGAGGTACTACGTTTAGCAAATAAGCTCAATACTCATTTCATATTAGCGAGTAGTACAAGTATTCAGGATTTGCATCAGTCATTTTTATCACTTAAAAAAGAACGCAGCACGACTCCTATCAGAAGCATTAGTAGTTTAGTTACAATTTAAAAACAAAACGTCCGTTTGTTTTTCTCCTATAATTAGATATTTTAAACTTACTCTTTCATTCCCATCTAAATGAGAGAGTAAGTTTTTTTTATATATTGCCTTTATCATAAGAATCGGTATATTCTCCTGATTTCTCTAAAATAGTATTGAGGGAAACATGACAAAATATAATGCACTCTATGCGCAATCTGGTGGTGTTACAGCTGTTATTAATGCTACGGCGTGTGGTGTTATTCAAACTGCCAGACAGCATGCAGACAAGATAGCCCGTATGTATGCAGCACGTAATGGTATTATAGGCGTGCTCACTGAAGACCTGATTGATACTAGTCAAGAATTGGATGCTGATATTGCTGCTTTACGATATACCCCGTCTGCTGCGTTTGGCTCATGCCGACATAAATTAGGTTCTATTGAAAAACACCGTGCTCAATATGAAAGATTACTCGAAGTATTTCAGGCGCATAATATACGTTATTTTTTCTATAATGGTGGTGGTGATTCCCAAGATACAGCATATAAAGTATCGCAACTTGCACAGATGATGAATTATCCTATCACGTGTATCGGTATTCCAAAAACGGTCGATAATGATCTTCCTTTTACAGATAATTCACCTGGATTTGGTTCGGTAGCAAAATATGTTGCTATTTCGATTCGTGAAGCAGGTTTAGATGTAGCATCGATGGCACTGACTTCGACTAAAATATTTATCCTCGAAGTCATGGGGCGTCATACAGGTTGGATTGCTGCGGCGGGAGGATTGGCAGCAGAAAAAGAAAGCGATGCGCCGCACATTATTTTATTTCCCGAAATTCTTTTTTCTCCTGAAGCGTTTTTACAACGAGTTCAACATTGTGTAAATCAATTTGGCCATTGTGCCATTGTGGCTTCTGAAGGAATACGTAATCAAGATGGCACATTTATTTCTGAATCAGGATTAGTGGATGCATTTGGGCATAAACAACTAGGCGGTGTAGCGCCTGTTTTGGCTAAGCTTATTAAAGACAAGTTAGGCTATAAATATCATTGGGCACTTGCTGATTATTTACAACGTGCAGCGCGTCATATTGCCTCTAAGACGGATGTTGAGCAGGCATATGCACTAGGAAAATACGCGGTTGAACTGGCGTTAAGTGGAAAAACGGCCGTTATGCCTATCATTATACGCGAATCGCAAGATCCTTATCGTTGGAGCATTGGCGATGCGCCTCTGGAAACAGTCGCTAACGTTGAAATAGGAATGCCGCGTGATTATATGACGGAGGATGGTTTCGGTATCACCGAAAAATGTCGTCACTATTTGCAACCGCTTATACAAGGTGAAGATTATCCGCCTTATTCCAATGGACTTCCTCAGTATGTCAAGCTGAAAAATATGTCTGTTGCTAAAAAACTTGAAAAAGAGTTTCAAATTTGAGCTTGTTCATTTGAGTTGTCATGCCCACGAAGCGAATTTAGGATACAGTGTTACCCTAAATCTCGCACAAATGTTGCGGTTAATTGTTTGATGACATCAGGATCTTCCGTGATAACGGAGAGTTCTCGATTATCGTCGATGGATGGTTTGGTTAAGTTAATAGAACCCAATAGAGCACGCTTTTGATCAACCATAATGACTTTAGCATGAATAATATAGTGCTTGCTATGATGAATGTGTATGCCTGCTTTTTTAAGGTAAGCAAATTTTTTATTGTGAGTGTTCGCGGAAGTTAAAATGTCTACTTGAATTCCTGAGCGCGATTTTTTTGCAAGTAAGCCAATCATGTTGTAATCACTCATGTTAGGCGCATAGAGTTTAATTTCAGATTTTGCTGTGTTAATGAAGAGATTTATTTTTTCACGACTATTATTCGGGCTCCAAATCAAATCAGCATTTTTCACGGTAGTGATAGTATGTGTCCAATCCGCCGAAAAAACTCGCTCAATTTCTTCTATTATGTGCGGATCAGTAAGGATCAACGCAAAATTGCGCTGGTGAGCGAACGCAGATTTTGTCAGATTAAATGTCATGACAATTGCAGAATGTTGATCGATTAAAAACGTTTTTTGATGTGTTAATGTAAACGCTGTACTAGGCCATTGTAAGGCAATGTTTTCTGCTTGCAGTTGTTGAATAGTACGGTGATTTTCATTTTGATTTTTATAAGGATGTGGCTCCAGTAAGATTCGTACTTTTTTCCCTTGCTGTTTTGCTTTGATCAAGGCATTGGTAAAGTGAGAATCAGTTAACCCATACATAACTAAATAAATCGAGGATTTTGCGTTTTTAATGGCGGATAAAAGCGGTTCGCGTCCCGCGTCAGGTTCAATGATCAATTGATCTGCAATTGTATTTGCGCAGAATAAAAAAAAGCAAAATAATAAAATGCCTATTTTTTTCAGACGACGTCTCTCCCGGCAAATGCATGTGCAAGTGTACCGCTATCAATGTATTCCAGTTCGCCGCCTAATGGGACACCATGAGCAATACGTGTGACTTTGATAGCGTAAGGCTTAATAAGTTCAGAAATATAATGCGCAGTGGCTTCACCTTCGACGGTGGGATTGGTTGCAAGAATCAATTCTTTTATGTTTCTTTGCGAAAGTAAAGCGTTTAATGCTTTCATGCCGAGCTCTTCAGGGCCAATACCATCTAAGGGTGATAAATGTCCCATCAGCACAAAATAGAGTCCACGATAACTACCCATTTGTTCTACAGCGACCATGTCTACAGGACTTTCGACGATACATAATAATGTAGGATCACGATGAGAGGAGGCGCATAATTTGCAAAGTTCGGATTCGCTGAACGTGCGACAATTTTTGCAATGGTTGATTTCTTCCATTGCGGTATGCAGTATTTTAGCGAGCTGTTTGCCGTTTTCTCTGCCACGCTCTAATAATTGAAATGCCATGCGCTGCGCTGTTTTAGGGCCTACACCCGGTAAATAGCGCAGTGCTTCAATTAATTGTTCAAGTAACGGGCTGAATTTCATAGGCTATGTGGGCGGTATATCAAAACCATCGGGCAATTTAATGCCTGTTAATGCGCTCATTTTATCGCGTGTACCTTTTTCAATTTTGCCTGTTGCGTCATTGATAGCAGCTGCAATTAAGTCTTCGATGATAGATTTTTCTTCTTTCAGCACGCTAGGATCAATAGTAACACGTTTAGCAAAATGTTGGCCTGTCATGACAATTTTTACGAGCCCGCCGCCTGATTGGCCAATGACTTCCATTTCGGCTATTTGTTTTTGGATTTCTTGCATTTTCTTTTGCATTTCTTGTGCTTTTTTCATTAAATCGCCTAAGCCAGGCTTTTCATTAAATGATTTGTTCATGTATTGGCTCCATAAAGATGGGTCATTTTAACAAAATAAGATATTCGTTGCTACTTTTCAGTCAATCGCTTTAATTGAATTGATGTCCAAGGTGGCATTAAAAAGATCCATAATTTTTTGCACATGGGTATCGCTTTGAATGGTTCTGGTTGCATTGGCATGCTGTTTGGTTTGTTCTTCTTGCTGTTGTTTTGACGGAGTCAGAATGTCTGTTGCTGCTGTTTTAATCTCGAGTTTTATGGTTTTGTTGAGGTAACGGCATAGTGCTTGTTCAATGCGTTCCAATAGTTTTTTGTTGAGTAAAGATTCATGCTTGGCAGCGAGCGCTAGCTCAATTTTGTTATCAGCAGTATTGGTTATCGTGCAATGCGAAGCAAGTGCGAGTGTCATGCCAGATAATTCAAGTTTCGGCAAGATAGCTGCCCAGTTTTGTATATTTATTTCTTGGTGAAGGGATTCTGAGGAATTGTATTTCTCTTGCAGCAGAGGAGAAGGATTATGTTGAGTGGTAACCATTTTAGCTGTTTCAGGTGATGTTTTTTTTTCGGTAACAATAGGATGGAAAGCGAGCATTCGTAACAGAGCCATTTCAAAACCCTGGTGTGGGTTAGGTGCAAGGGATAAATCACGTCGTCCAATGAGCCCAATTTGGTAATAAAGTTGAATATCTTCTGCAGAAAAGCGTTTCGCCATTTGCTGAATGGGTTCGGGCGCTTTTGAGTCAATCACCTGCGCAATATTGATTTGATGTAACATTGATAATAAATCTTCTAATACCTGATTAAAGTCAGGAGAACATTCAGCAAGATGATTGATTTCTTCTAGCAATTGTTTTCCATCCTGATTGGCCAGTGCATCAAGTAATCGAACAACGACATCTTGCTCTATGCCGCCAAGCATTTGTCGAGTCTCTACAGTTGTGATGTTGGTGTGGCAAAATGCGATGGCTTGATCTAATAAACTCAGCGCATCACGCATGCTGCCGTCTGCGGCTTTTGCTAATAATTGTAATGCGGACAATTCAAATGGAATAGCTTCAGTGGTACAAATATGTTGAAGCTGTGAAACCATTTTTTCTACAGAGACGCGTGTCAAATTGAATTGCAAACAACGTGACAAAATAGTAACAGGTAAGCGTTTTGGATCTGTTGTGGCTAGTAAGAATTTTACATGGGGCGGTGGTTCTTCTAATGTTTTTAACAGTGCATTAAAACTGTGGTTTGATAACATATGCACTTCATCGATAAGATAAATTTTATACCGTCCTTGTGTGGGTGGGTATGGAACACTTTCTAAGAGTTCACGAGTATCTTCTACTTTTGTTCTGGATGCGGCATCAATTTCAAACAAATCTAAAAATTTTCCAGCATCGATGGCCTGGCAGGTTTTGCAAGCGCCACAAGGTTTTGAAGTGATGCTTGTTTCACAATTTAAGCATTTAGCAAGAATACGCGCTAGGCTGGTTTTCCCTACGCCACGGGTGCCTGTAAACAAATAAGCATGATGTAGACGTTGGTTATCTAGGGCATTGATTAACATGCGTAGAATCGGTTCTTGTCCAACCATTTCCTGGAAGGTGCGTGGTCGCCATTTTCTTGCAAGAACGTGATAACTCATCGAGGTTATTCCTTCTGAATAAAATGGAGGCAGCTCACATCAGCCCGACTTCGGCACCCGAATCGGCTGTTACCGTTGCTTCCTTCCGGACCTG
>CAZAEO010000036.1:0-17449 GCA_964484285.1 uncultured Coxiellaceae bacterium
ATCTGATAGCAATCTGCTCTGCTAAAAGGGGAAGTTATTCTTTTACAGAGCCTTAGCTTCTCAACTTCAAGCTTTTTTACGACTCTTTATCTGGATCTTCCATTTTTGCTTTGAATATATCACCCAACGTTGTCTTTAAAGGTGTTGCATCAGCCGCTTTGTCTTTTTTCTTCGTAGCTTTAGCTGTTGCTGCACGTGGTTTTTTCTCTGCACCACCCTCTTTGGATTTCATGGAAAGCGTAATCATATGCGTTTTGCGGTCTGTGCCAGTTATTTTTGCTTCGACCTTATCACCCACTTGTAAATGGGTACGCACATCCTCAACTTTCTCTTGAGCAACTTCAGAAGAACGCAACGTACCATGTACTTTGTCAGCGAGCTCAACCACAGCTGATTTTGCATCCACTTCAATGACTTTACCTGAAACAACGCTACCTTTTTCATGTTCATTAAGATAATTTGCAACAGGATCATCTGCTAATTGTTTTAAACCTAAGGAAATGCGTTCACGTTCTGCATCGATAGCAAGAATCACTGTTTCAAGCTCATCACCTTTTTGGAACTTACGAATTGCTTCTTCTGCAGAAGCTTCATTCCAAGAAATATCTGACAAATGAATCAGGCCATCAATACCACCATCTAAACCAATAAAGATGCCAAAGTCAGTAATGGATTTGATCTTGCCAGAAATTTTGTCGCCTTTTTGATGATGCGCTGCGAATTCTTCCCAAGGATTAACTGTGCACTGCTTAAGCCCTAAGGAAATACGACGACGTTCTCCATCGATATCTAGCACAATGACTTCAACTTCTTGTCCCAAATGCACGACTTTATTTGGATTAACATTTTTATTTGTCCAATCCATTTCAGATACATGCACTAACCCTTCAATGCCTTCTTCAATCTCAACAAAACAACCATAATCCGTAATGTTAGTGACTTTTCCATGTAAACGTTTTCCGATTGGATAACGCTGACTGATATCAGCCCATGGATCTTCGCCTAATTGTTTTAACCCTAACGATACGCGTGCATTGTCACGATCAAATTTCAAAATTTTTACTTTGATCTCATCCCCAATCGATAAAATTTCATTAGGATGTCTGATACGTTTCCATGACATATCCGTAATATGCAATAATCCATCAATACCGCCTAAATCAATAAAAGCACCGTAATCAGTCAGATTCTTCACTGATCCCTTTACTTCATCGCCTTCATGCAATTTTTCTAATAATGCTTCACGTTCAACGCTATTTTCAGCTTCCATTGCAGAACGACGCGACACCACAATATTATTACGCTTAGCGTCAATTTTGATGACCTTGAAATCATATTCTTTGCCTTCCAGCGCATCTGGATCACGCACGGGTTTTACATCGACTAATGATCCTGGCAAAAATGCCCGAATCTTATTAATTTCAACAGTGAATCCACCTTTGACTCGCCCCTGGATTACGCCACGAACAATTTCTTTTTTCTCATACGCTCTTTCTAAATCTATCCATGCCTCTAAACGCTTTGCGCGCTCACGGGATAAGCGTGTCGTACCAAAACCATCTTCTACTGTTTCCAGAGCGACTCTAACGGTATCACCTACAGCCACTTCAACATTGCCGTGTTCATCAGAAAATTGTTCGATTGGAATAGTAGATTCGGATTTTAAACCAGCACTCACCACTACATAATCAGAACTAACACGTATGACAGTTCCAGTAATAACAGCACCAGGTACCATGGGGGTTTCATTCAGACTTTCTTCAAATAATTGCGCAAAACTTTCGGACATACTTTAATTTCCTAGATCACTTAAGATCATTTAAACAGGTTAAATTAATAAAACGATACGATACTACTATTCATGTAGTAGATATGCATCGTGCCTATATACCGTGAGATTAGACCTCTTTTAATCCTTCACTACTGTTTTATAGCAGGAAAGACTTTTCTTACTTCCAACATAATACGCTCAACCACTTGCTCAATGTTCAGTTGATCTGTATCAATACTAATCGCGTCTTCTGCTGGCTTTAAAGGAGCAACGATACGTTCTTGATCTCGCTTATCGCGCTCACGCAACTCCTCTATAAGGTCGCTAAGGTTAACATTAATGCCTTTTTCCTTCAACTGATTATAACGACGGCGCGCTCTTTCTTCAGGGCTAGCGATTAGAAAGATTTTGATGTCCGCATCAGGAAACACAACAGTCCCCATATCCCGACCATCTGTTGCAAGTCCTGGAGACTCTCGAAAAGCACGTTGTCGACTTAATAAAGCAGCCCTGACAGCGGGAAAAGCAGCTACTTTTGATGCCGCATTGCCCATCTTCTCAGTACGGATAGTATCCGTCACATCTTGGCCTTCTAATAAAATCTGGGGAAGTGAGCTGGTTTCTGTAGCAACAAATTGCACGTCGAGATACTCTGCTAACACTTGCAGAGCTGGCTCATTATCCAAGGCTACGCCATGTTTTTGCGCAGCTAATGCTAAAACCCTATAGAGTGCTCCACTATCTAATAATCTCCACCCTAATTTCTTTGCAACTAATTGAGTAACGACTCCTTTACCTGTTCCACTTGCACCATCAATTGTAATAACAGGTGGTTGCCTATGTGTCATGCAGTCCCTTCCCCTGCATTTTTGCTGTCATCCTTTTCTTCTTCTACTTCTAAAGTAGCTATGCGCTCTAATCCTACTAATATTTCATCATTGACTAAATTAATTAAGCGAACCCCTTGAGTGTTACGACCCACTAATGATATTTCTGCCGCAGGCACACGCACAAGAGTTCCTTTGTTGCTAATCAACATGACTTCATCTTGTGAATTCACTTGAGTAGCCGCAATAACCTGGCCATTGCGCTCTGTGACTTGAATGGAAATCACGCCCTGTCCACCCCGTCCGGTTGCACGATATTCTTCGATTGGCGTACGCTTTCCATATCCATTTTCAGTTGCAGTTAAGATATCACCTTTAGGATGCACCACAATTAAAGAAATGACTTGTTGATTATTTTGTAATTTGACACCACGAACACCGCGTGCTGTTCTACCCATAGCACGCACAGCCTCTTCAGAGAATCGAATCACTTTCCCTGCATTAGTGAACAACATCACTTCTTGTTGACCATTTGTAATATCCACGCCAATTAATTTATCATTATCAGCCAATTCAAGCGCGATAATACCGTTATTACGTGGACGAGAAAATTCAGTGAGAGCAACTTTCTTCACTGTTCCCCGTGCTGTTGCCATAAAAACATATTGATTTTCTAGATACTCACGAACTGGCAAAATCGCACTAATTTTTTCGCCTTCTGCAAGCGGCAATAAATTTACTATAGGTCTACCACGTGAATTTCGGCTCGCCTGAGGCAACTGATACACTTTCAGCCAGTACACTTTACCCTGGCTTGAAAAACATAAAATGGTATCATGTGAGTTTGCAACCAATACACGCTCAATAAAATCTTCTTCTTTTACATTAGTTGCTGATTTACCTTTCCCTCCACGATGTTGCGCCTGGTACAATACAACAGGCTGAGACTTCGCATAACCTTCATGAGAAAGCGTCACAACTAAATCTTCTTGCGGTAATAAATCCTCTAAACAAAAATCCCCTTCATTATCGATGATTTCTGTACGTCGCTCATCACCAAATTGCTGTTGAATTGCAAGTAATTCAGCATGAATAACTTCTAATAAACGTTTGGGTTTAGCTAATATTTCATTTAAATCGGTAATCAATATTTGCAATTCTTTATGTTCATTCAAAATTTTATTTTGTTCTAATCCTGTTAAACGGTGCAAACGCATATCTAGAATAGATTGCACTTGTTCAGGTGAAAAATGATAACCATCGCTCGCTAATCCATACTGTGTCTCTGTATCAATACGGCTTAAAATAGTCATCACTTCAGCAGGATGCCAGGCACGACTTAATAGCTGAATTTTAGCTTCAGCAGGATCTCTTGCTTTTTTAATCAGCGCAATGACTTCATCAATATTAGCTAACGCAATAGCTAAACCTTCTAAAATATGTGCACGTTCTTCCGCTTTATGTAAGTCAAATAGAGCACGCCTAGTTACCACCTCACGTCGATGACGTAAAAATGCATCAAGAATTTGTTTGATATTGAGAACTTTAGGTTGCCCATCTACTAATGCAACCATATTAATGCCATAGACACTTTGAAGCTGAGTATGCACAAATAAATTATTTAAGATGACTTCTGAATTTTCACCACGTCTTAATTCAATGACAACACGCATACCTTGCTTGTCTGATTCATCACGTAATGCTGTAATGCCTTCCAATTTTTTTTCTTTCACTAATTCTGCAATGCGTTCCACCAAACGCGCTTTATTAATTTGATACGGCAATTCAGTTACAATAATTTTTTCTTTGCTGCTTTTTTCATCTGTCTCAACATGCGTCCTCGCTCTTACTGAAATGCGACCGCGTCCTGTGCGATAAGCTTGTAAAATACCGCTACGACCATGAATCATAGCTGCCGTTGGAAAATCAGGACCAGGAACATATTGCATGATTTCTTCTATTGTAATGCTTGGATTTTTAATCATTGCAATACAAGCATTGATAACTTCTGTTAAATTATGTGGAGGAATATTGGTTGCCATCCCTACAGCGATACCTGATGAACCATTTACTAACAAATTAGGCACTTGTGCGGGCAGCACCGTGGGATACATTTCTGTTTCATCATAATTAGGAGCAAAATCAACTGTTTCTTTTTCAAGATCAGCAAGCAAAGCATGCGCAACACGTGACATACGAACTTCTGTATAACGCATAGCAGCTGGTTCATCACCATCAATCGAACCAAAGTTTCCTTGTCCATCTATCAACACATAACGCATAGAAAACGGTTGCGCCATACGTACGACTGTATCGTAGACTGCTGTATCACCATGAGGATGATATTTACCGATCACATCACCTACCACCCGAGCAGATTTTTTATGAGGCTTATTCCAATCATTACTCAATTCATGCATGGCAAAGAGCACTCGACGGTGCACAGGCTTTAAACCATCCCGCACATCAGGCAATGCACGCCCCACAATGACACTCATTGCATAATCAAGGTAAGATTGTTTTAATTCGTCTTCTAGGCTAACTTTCTGTACTTCTTTGGCAATCCGCGTATCCATAAGTTCTCAATTTTTATATAAAATTTGGTAAACAAACATCGTCATAAAATTCGTGAAATTATATCATAAAGAAGGATGCTGCAGAAATGTTTTTCCCGTTTAAATCTCTGTACACGACAAAAATAAATTTTGTCATCCTGAGTGAAACGAAGGATCTCTATCTGCTTGATAAAACAGATCCTTCGCTTACGCTCAGGATGACAGATTTGAAACATTTGCCATTTTTGTCGTGTACAGAGATTATAATTCCAATGGTTGATACGATATAACAATTCCTGGCATGTTTAAATTGTTCTGTACCTGCTTAGCTAATTTAATAGCTGAAGTCTGTTTGAATTCAGGACCAATGTAAACACGTGTACTGCTGTGTCCACTTGCAGATTTAATCTCTCGAGTAAAAGCACGGTATCCTGCGGCACGTAATTTATTGGTGAGTTGAACCGCATTCTGTTTTACTTTAAAACTTCCTATTTGCACAGCCCAGGCGGGTGATTTTAATTTATTCGCATGAGATACCACTGTTTTCTTATGAGAAGCCATTTTGGCAGTCTTCGCGGTCTTAATGATCCTCGCACTGTCTGAGGAAACATTATCTTTCTTCGTTGAAGAATTTATTTTTTCCAAATTATTCTGTGCTGTAACATTTGCTTCATGCTCGACTGGTACAGATTTATCTTCCGTAGTGACTTTATTGGTATTAGCGTTTGTTATTTCTGGTGCAATAACAGCTCTATTATCTACATTCATACCAGGCGTTACAGAAGCAGTATTTGTTTTGGCTGGTGCATTCTGGGGTTGCGGTGTTGATGATGTTAGTGATGCAGGTGCAGGAATATCATGCGCCGCCTCAGCTACATTTGCAGATACTGGCTCAAGAATACTGCCCGCGACTGATAACTCTTGTTGTGATGGCATTGTTGATGTATTCGCTGTCGTTGATGCTGTTGAAGATACATCAGCAGAATCTGCTGCAGATGCAATTGTTTGTTGCTCATCTGCAAAAGGGGGTGCTTTTAGATTGGCTGCTTCTTGTGTAGAAAGATCATTTCTACCAAACAGCACTGGCATAATAATGACAACGAGAGCAATAATAACAATAATCCCTATTATCCTTTGCACATTTTTCTTTTCCATAATTTACCTCTAGAATTTAAGATGATTTAATGAAATGTCAATAGACCTTAGACATGAGTAACATTATTCAAAATTGCATTTTGTCCGGTCAATTTTGCTAAAAGTCTCGCAACACAGTCTCTTAGTTGATTACGGCTAACAATCATATCAATTGCACCATGTTCCAATAAAAATTCACTGCGTTGAAATCCTTCAGGTAATTTTTCCCGTACCGTCTGCTCAATAACACGGGGCCCTGCAAAACCAATTAATGCTTTTGGTTCAGCAATAATAATATCGCCTAGCATCGCGAGACTGGCATTGACTCCACCCATGGTAGGATCCGTTAAGATAGAAATATAGGGGATCCTATGTTCAGCTAAACGCGCTAGCGCAGCACTTACTTTAGACATTTGCATTAACGAAATCAATGCTTCTTGCATTCTGGCGCCACCACTGGCAGAAAAACAGACTAATGGAATTTGTTGTTCTATCGCGGCGTTAACTGCTCTGACAAAGCGTTCGCCTACTACAGCGCCCATTGAGCCGCCAATGAAATTATATTCAAATGCAGCTGCAACTAATGGTATCCCATAAATCTGTCCGCGCAAAACGACTAATGCTTCTTTTTCATCTGTTTCTTGCTGTGCATTAGATAAACGCTCTTTATATTTTTTAAGGTCCTTGAATTTAAGCCTATCAACAGGCAACACATCCATCGCTAACTCAACTTGGGGTTCCTGATCTAAAAAATAAGCTAATCGTTTTCGCGCAGCAATTCGTATGTGATAATTACATTTTGGACAAACTTCCAAATTACGTTCCAATTCTGAACGATACAAAATGGCGCTACATTTATCACATTTAGACCATAGCCCTTCTGGAACACCCTTTTTGGTCACTGCAGTAGTTCGAATACGTAGGGGCAATAATTTTTTAAACCAACTCATAATAAAAATTTACCTTTATCTTCATTCGTTTTGATCAACTATTATACATCACACATATTAAAAAAAATAACAAAATCTATTATTCTCTGGAAAGCAATATTCTTCCGGATAGTTTACCTTATAAAGATAAAGTCCTGTAGGAGAAGCTGTTTCTGCAGCTTGGGTGCGATCTTTTGCTTGTAATATTTCTTGCATCCATTCAGGCTGTCGCAAACCGGAACCAATACAGAGCAAAACACCTGCTATATTACGCACCATATGATGCAAAAAAGCATTTGCTTGTATTTCTAAGATGACAAAATCACCCTGGCGAGTCACATTCATAAATTCTACATGACGCATCGACGATTTAGATTCACATTCTGCTGAACGAAATGAACTAAAATCTTGTTCGCCTAGTAAATATTCTCCTGCCTTATGCATCCATTCAATATTCAAAGAGTAGCGATACCATGTAGTATGCTTTGCAAAAAGAGCTGAACGAGTTGCGTCATTATAAATAACATAACGATAGCAACGGGACAATGCAGAAAAACGCGCATGAAATTGACCATCCACTTCCTTTGCCCACTTCACAGCAATTTCATTAGGTAGATAGGTATTGACTCCTAACACCCAAGCGCGCAAACTGCGTACTGCATTTGTATCAAAATGCGCAACCTGACCATATGCATGTACACCCGTATCAGTACGTCCCGCGCAAAAAAGTTTAATGGGCTCATCAGCAACTTGACTCAATGCTTTTTCAAGACAACCTTGTACAGTTAATAAATTTTGTTGCACTTGCCAGCCAAAAAAATGATGGCCATGATACTCGATACCTAGCGCAATTCTCATTGATACTCTACTAATTTCTCAGCAATTTGTACTGCATTCAATGCAGCACCTTTGCGCAAGTTATCTGTCACAACCCATAAATTTAATCCTTTCTTATGCGACAAATCTTCTCGAAGACGCCCCACAAACACATCATCTTTACCAGTTGCATCATGTACAGGTGATGGATACTGATGTTTGCCGGTCATCAATTTCACGCCTGTCGCTTTCGCCAATAAATCATGTGCTTGTGACGCTGACAGTTTTTCTTTTGTTTCAATATGAACAGCAGCAGAATGGCCATAAAATACAGGCACTCTTACGGCTGTAGGATTGATCGCGATTTTTTTATCGTCTAAGATTTTTTGAATTTCCCAAACAATTTTCATTTCTTCTTTCGTATAGCCATTTTCCTGCAGTTCATCACAATGCGGCAAGACATTAAAAGCAATTTGTTGTGAATAGACTTTCGGCCTGATGGGCCGTCCATTTAATAGTAATGCAGTTTGTTCAGCTAGTTCTGTTACAGCATCTTTACCGCTACCAGAAACAGATTGATACGTAGCAATATTAATACGAGAAATACCTACCGCATCATAAATAGGTTTTAATGCAACAACGATAGGAATAGTACTGCAATTGGGATTGGCAATAATATTTTTTTTCTTGCGTAGGTATTTTTTAAGTACACCCTCGTTTACTTCAGGCACAACAAGCGGCACTTCTTTTGCATATCGAAAGTATGAACTTTTATCAATTACAACGTTGCCCAACGCCGCTGCTTTAGGAGCATATTCTGCAGAAATATCATTGCTCGTACAAAAAAAACAAATATCGGTTTGCTTAAAATCAAACTCTGTTAAGTCTTCAACTAAATAGGGTTGGTTTTTAAACGTAAGTACTTCGCCAACAGAACGTTTGCTTGCAATTAAAAAAAGTTTATTGATTGGAAATTGACGCTCCTCCAAAATGGATAATGCCATTGACCCAACAATACCTGTTGCACCAACAATGGCTACATTATATGAATTTTTCATTATTATTCCTTTTACGCGCTTTGTTCAACACCTTGCAACCATATACTAATTGCCTCACCCATCAAAGTTGGATTGTTTTCTTGTGCATAATGTAATGCCTCACCCACATCAACAATTTCTAAGTTAGGCAAATGTTCTTTTGCCCATTTTACAGTAGCAATTGTTGTTACAAATCCAGGCATAGAATACAGCATAAGTTTGGGCAAAGATGATTTAATTAATTTTTTTGAATAGCTAGAAATTAATTTCTCTACTTCATTTTGGCCATTACCTAATTTGATATCTTGTAAATATTGACGTAATGGTTTTTCTGATCCTGGTTGTTGAAACGGTTCGCGATAATATGCCATTTCCTTATCACTGAGTGATCGTATCATTCCTTGAGGCAGGGTTTTATCAATAAAAAAAGCGCCATTTGTCACCAGATCATTACTATGTTCCTCTCCCTGCCAAAATAAAACTTGTTCTTGATAAGGCAAAGAAACATCACTACTATGCAATGAACGCAAATAAGCTTCATAAAATACCAATCCTTTACACTTATCTTCATGCCGCATTGCATAATCAAAACCAATAATTGATCCCCAACCATGAAGCACTAATATAATTTTCTTTAATTTAAGAACTTCAATAAACTTTTCAACATACTTAATGTGATCAAAAACAGTATATTGAATCGGTGGTTTATCTGACTTGCCGAACCCGATCAGATCAAGAGCAATGCAACGTCCTAGTGTTGCCAAATGTGGAATCACATTTCGCCAAACATACGATGATGTCGGCACTCCATGCAAAAACAAAATAGGATCGCCTTCTCCTTGCTCGATATAATGCATTTGAGATCCATACACATCAACAAAATGTGACGCATAAGGAAAATCTGCCGAAATATGTTCTGCTGTCATTGAGTAATCCTTTTTTATAGCGAGAAGCCTTGTCACCCTACATGGGCAAAATCAAACAATTCGCGCAATACAACCGAATAGGTAACAAACCCAATATTATTGCTTGCCTTAATTTCTGCAAGCAAATTTTTCCAACGCATAATCAATGCTTGATGTTGATCAAGCCATGCCTGAATGCGTTCTTCTATACTAAATTGGTTTAATGTTTTTTGTTTAAATAACAATATACTGACACTTAACTGTCTTTGCGCACGATCTAAATCATCGCGAAATCCTGAACGAGCCAATTCATCCCATTGATTTTCAATCGAGTAACTGTTCATCTGATCTCTTAGCCAATTTAATTCTAAATATCCACCTAGTGAATAGTAAGTTTGCGCCATCTCGACAATATTTAAATGATGTTTTCGTGCACCTTCAACAATATCTAGAGAAGTGAATAATATATTACAACTTGCAATTTGTTCTGCTAGGGGCTGCGGAACACTTTGCTCAATCAATAACTTTACTTCTGATTCATGTTGCTCACGATCAACGTCAGTGACTAATTCTGGCAAGCGTTTAATAAGCTCCGTAATAAGCGGTGCAAAATAATCAATCATTTTTTTAATAGTCAGGTTGGGTTTAAGATTACGTAAAAACCATCGAGTTGCACGACGAATAAGATAATAAATTTGTAACATCATTTTTTGCTGAACGATGGGACTCACTTTTAAATCAAGTTTCTCGATCTGATGCCACATGTTTTCCATGCCATAAATACTTTCTGCTACTGCATACGCATGCATAATAAATGCTACCGATGCTCCGGTTTCTCGCTGCAAACGTTCAACAAAATTGACCCCCATATGGTCTGTAATATGCTTACCCAGTTGCGTGGCTATAATTTCACGTCTCAAACTATGCTCTTTCATTTTAGGTAAATATTTTTTTTGTAATGAGCGTGGAAATGCCATCATCAAATATTTAACGAAATAAGGATCTTCAGGGATATCAGAAGCTAAGATATCTTGTTTTAAAAACATCTTGCAATAAGAAATAAGCACTGCGATTTCCGGTCGAGTTAATCCTTTGTTATTAGCCTTACGTTCCAATAAAATTTTATCATTAGGTAAAAATTCTAAAGCGCGATTTAAACGCCCATTTTTTTCTAGTTCATTTACGTAACGCTTAAATAAATCCATTGTTTGTAAAGCAACTGATGCTTCTAAACTTAAAATTTGCGTTTGTTTGTAATTATCTTCCAATACAAGCTCAGCAACTTCATCCGTCATTTTTTCAAGTAATTTATTACGCTGCACAAGCGTCATATCACCATCAACAACAAGTTTATTGAGTAGAATTTTTATATTGACCTCGTGGTCAGAGCAATCAACACCAGCAGAATTATCAATGAAATCAGTATAAAGTATTCCGCCATTAAGAGAATATTCAATACGCGCCAGTTGGGTCAGCCCAAGATTTCCACCTTCGCCTATAACACGCGCAGCTAATTCATTACCATCCACACGGATGTTGTCATTGGTTCGATCACCTACTTCGGCATGGGTTTCATGGCTCGATTTAACAAATGTACCTATTCCACCATTCCAGATAAGATCGACAGACGCCTTTAAGATTGCACGAATTAACTCGCTGGGCAGAAGATGATCTACCGTAATACCAAACGCTGCTTTCATCTCGGGTGTTATCTTGATCAATTTTGCTGAACGATTAAAAATACCACCGCCGTTAGAAATTAATGCAGAATTATAATCCGTCCAAGAAGAGCGGGGTAAATCGAATAATCGTTTTCTTTCTATAAAACTTGTTGCGGCATCCGGAGTTGGATCAACAAAAATATGCATATGATTAAATGCACCTAATAATTTAACATGTTCCGACATCAACATTCCGTTGCCAAATACATCACCGCTCATATCACCAATCCCAATGACAGTAAAATCGGTCGTATTAGGATCGATGTTTAATTCGCGAAAATGCCGTTTGACTGATTCCCATGCACCACGTGCAGTAATTCCCATTTTCTTATGATCATAACCAGCAGAGCCGCCCGATGCAAAAGCATCATTCAGCCAAAACTCATACTCTTTTGAAATGCCATTAGCGATATCTGAAAATGAAGCTGTTCCTTTATCTGCAGCAACAACTAAATAAGAATCATCTTCATCATAACGCACCACATCTACTGGCGGAACAATATGGCCATTCTTAATATTGTCTGTTATATCTAACAGCCCTCGAATAAAAATAGAATAACAAGCAATACCTTCTTTGATGAAAGAATCTCGATCACCATCGAACGGCAATTGTTTAGGAAAAAATCCACCTTTTGCACCTACCGGCACAATAACTGAATTTTTTACTTGTTGCGCTTTCATTAAACCTAGTACTTCTGTACGAAAATCTTCGCGGCGATCAGACCACCGAATGCCACCACGCGCAACTTTACCGCCACGTAGATGCACCCCTTCAACTCGAGGGGAATAAACAAAAATCTCATACATCGGTCGAGGTAATGGCAAGTCAGAAATAGCTGCAGGACTAAACTTGAAAGAAATATACGATTTAAATTGACCCGCGGTAGTCGTTTGAAAATAATTCGTGCGTGTCGTTGCTAACATGACTTCTAGAAGACGACGAATAATTCTATCTTCATCAAGGCTACTTACCCTATCAAGCGATTGCTCGATATCTGCAACCAAACCAGAAATATCTGGACGTTTACTATCTGTATATTCTGGAGAAAAACGCTGTTTGAATATCTCAACTAACTTTTTAGCAATTTCAGCATTATTTCTGAGAGCTAATTCAATATATGCCTGACTAAAAGTAAATCCTGTTTGACGAAGATATTTAGTATAAGCGCGTAACACAGCGGTTTCATGCCAATTTAATCGTGCTAATAATATTAAAATATTAAAACCATCATCTTCCGCGTGACGAAACCAAATGTGCGTAAAAGCATCTTGAAAATTCTCCCTGATACTATCTACATCAATTTCTGTATTATCGATATGTACCATATCAAAATCACTAATCCAAATAATCGTACCGTCTTTAAAAACAATTTCATATGGACGCTCTCCAATCACGCGCAGCCCCATGTTTTCTAATGTGGGCAAAACGTCTGATAAAGGAATAGGATGTTCTTTATGGAAAAGTTTTAATTGCAAGGAGATTTTTCCTGCTTTATAGAACAACATTTCCAGAGGATTTTCTGTAGAAAGTGCTTCAATTTTTTTAATATCATCAATTGCTGTACGTGGTAAATAATATTCCGTATAGCTTGCTGGAAAAGCTTTACGATATTTTGCATAATACTTCAACCCTTCGGCTTCAGCAAAAGCGGTTACTAACTGAATCTTTAATTCATCGATCCACGAACGTGCAACGTCATATAGCTCTCTTTCAATTTTTGTAACATCATATTCAATAGGTATTTTAGGATTAACGCGTACCAAAAAATGAATTCGCGCTAACACTGAATCTGAAAAATAAGTAGTAAAAGACGATTCCAGTCCACTAAAAGCTCGCATGAGCACATCTTGCATGGCCAACGACAATTCTGTATTGAAAATTTCACGCGGAACAAAAACCAAACAGGAAAAATATCTCCCGTAAGAATCTTTTCGTACAAACAAACGAATGCGCTTGCGTTCTTGTAAATGCAAAATGCCTTGAGTTAACTCAGCAAGTTCTTCATGAGTTGCCTGAAACAAATCGTCTCGCGGCAATGTTTCAAGAATATGCACAACTTCCTTACCATTATGGCTATCCGGTGGATAATGAAAAGCCTGAATGATTTTAGCTACTTTGTGACGCAAAAAAGGAATATGACGCGGACTAGAATGATAAGCAGTTGAAGTATATAAACCAACAAAACGTCGCTCACCAATGAGCTCGCCTTTTTCATTAAAACGTTTTACTCCAATATAATCAGTATATGCAGCACGATGTACAGTAGACTGCGTATTGGTTTTAGCAATAATCAAAATATTCTTCGATAGCGCCAATTTTCTTGCTTGCGGAGGCATGTCTGCATAATTTCGTGACATTGTACTAGCCGTATCATCACGTAATACACCCAATCCGCTACCTGGCACGATTTGTAATGCACGATTGGTTTCATTGCCAATCAGTTTATAATCGCGACAACCTAAAAAAGTAAAATGATCGTTAATCAACCAACGTAAAAAATCTTTTGATTCACTGACTTCTGCTAGATCAAGCGGCGGCGGATTTTGTTCTAATTCCATTAATGCTTCTTCAAGCCTATTAACCATCTTACGCCAATCAATCACTGAAGCACGCACGTCTGCCAAGATACGTTCGATATTTTGGCACAGCATTTCCATTGCCGCTGGATCAGTCAGGCGATCAATTTCCATATAAATGGGCGCTTCTGAGGTGGCATTCGAAATCACAGCATCAGGAGGCACAATTTCAACGATGCAATTGTTTTCATCACGTTTAACTTTCAACCCGCCAAAATGGATAGCATAATGAATCTGCAAACTATTCCGATCCACTTCCATACGAATGGAATCAACCAAAAAAGGAACATCATCATGCGATACTTGAATAATCGTATGAGTTGACTGCCAACCATCTTTTTCTAATGTCGGATTAAATACACGAACTTTGGACTCACCTGGTTTACGCTGATAGATAAAATTCCAATGTGATAATAAAGCTCCAAACAAATCCGATATTGAGCGTTCCGTCAAATCTTCTAAAGAGCAATTCACATAGTAACGTTGCGCAAACAACTCAAGGAGTTTGACTTCCGATTTGGGAACGTTAATTTTTTTTATACACTGTTGTATTTTATTTATTATTTCTTGTCGACTCGCCTCTTGTTGACTCGCCACCATTGTATAAAATCCCCCTCAATCCCACCCAGTGATTTTAGGCTCTTAAGTGGTATAATTCAAACAAGATTTTGTTTCTTTGCTATTTGATCACGTAAATAAACTGGTGTTGCATTTACAGCCTGCACCCATTCTTGCTTGAGAAATTTTGGTTTAGCCAAGGTTAACATTGCAGATGCGGTAGGAAGACAATTGGAATCTATTTTAACAGGTTTGAAGGGAATCTCCTGATATACCTCCCAGGCATTCCCTACTCCATACCAGCTATCATCATTCGGCAACGAGATCATTGTTGGCAAAGTCACCGCTTCTTTATTAATTAATTGAACCACAGAATCTTGAACTGTATACGTACCCCAATATACTTCATTGATACGCGCATCAAACGCTACAATTAATTTTTCCCACCCATGATCGTGATAGGCTGCTTGTGCCGCTGCTGCAAGGGAGGAGATAGGAATTAAGGGTTTTTGCGCTGCAAAGGCTAATGCTTGTGCCACGCTAGTTGCGATCCTGATGCCGGTAAAGCTTCCAGGACCACATCCAAATGCAATTGCATCTAATTGATTTAGTGAAACATTTCCTTCTTCAAACAGCTCTTTTAGCATAGGCAAGATATGCTGTGCTTGTTGCATAGGAGAGATGACGTGTTTTGCTATCATCTTTTCATTTAACAATAAAGCAATCGAGCAAGCCGTAGAGGATGTGTCAATCGCAAGTAATTTCATAGTTACCTATATTTTAACCCAAAACAGTGTCAGTCCAAAATTCCTGTATTTTAGCCAAATCTCGCGTGCGCTGCATATCAGGTAAACTTTGCAAAAAGGCTTCCCCGTAACGAGCTCCTACTAATCTTGGGTCACAGATCATCAAAATACCCCTATCTCGGCTATCACGAATTAAACGCCCTGCTCCTTGTTTTAAAATTAATATTGCACTTGGCAGCTGATATGTTTGAAAAGGATTGCTGCCTTGTTTACGCAACATTTGAATACGCGCTTTAAGAATAGGATCGTCAGGAGCCGCAAAAGGCAGCTTATCGATAACAACACAAGATAAAGCTTCGCCACGCACATCAACCCCATACCAAAAACTACTCGTGCCCAGTAATACTGCATTTCCTAGAGATTTAAATTGATCAATCAAGTCTTTTTTGGGTTGCGTCCCTTGCAACAACAAAGGAAAAGAAATGCGGTCTTTCAATAATTCGGCTGCATACTCCATTGCCCGATAACTGGTAAACAATAAAAATGCTTTGCCCTGCGTAATTTGCAATACTGGAATAACAGCCTCTACTAATGCATCCGTATAATGCTGTGCACGTGGATCAGGTAAACCGCGCGGCACATATAACAAAGCTTGTTTTTGATAATCAAAAGAACTTTTTAACTGCAACTGTAATGAGTTATTTAATCCAAGCGTATCTACAAAAAGTTGAAAATTATTTTTTACTGTTAATGTTGCAGAGGTAAAAATCCATGCACGCTTCTTTTCTTCAATGTAAGTTCTAAAATAATCTGCAACAACCATAGGTGTAAATTGCAAAGTAAAACTTTGCATATGTGTTTCAAACCAATGGACAGTATCCTTAGGTGTCTTGCCTGTTAACAAATCAAATTGCTCAATCAATTCCACCGAGCGTCGCCAGCAGTTTTCAAGCCCTTTACTACGTACCGCCGCGATTTTTAATGTTTCTTCTAGTGAGCGCAAGCTTTTTTTAACGCAATCGATGCTCTTAAATAAAGATGGATGATTTTCAGGCCATGGAGCGCGACGCAATTCTACTCCCATCGCAAGACGCATGTCGTAAGTCGCTGTTTGTAGTTGATCTGCTTCTTCTAACAAATGACGCATATCATTTGCAATCTGTAGCGTTTCTGCAGTAGTATCACGCGCTAATTCAATCAGTTGCCGTCCTGTTAACGTCGTGCTAAAAAATTGAGAAGCGATATCGGGCAAATGATGCGCCTCATCAAACACAATAACATCAGCGCCCGGTAACAGCTCACCAAAACCCTCTTCCTGCAAAGCCATATCAGCAAAAAACAAATGATGATTTACAACAATAATATCTGCTGTTAATGCTTCTGCTCGTGCTTTAACAACAAAACATTCTTTGTAAAAAGGACAGTCTTGACTTAAACAATTATCCGCTGTACTCGTCACATAAGGCCAAATCGCAGAATCTTCAGCAACAGTAGATAATTCGGCAATATCACCTATTGCAGTAGCCGCTGCCCAGGCGTTAATTGTATGTAATTGGGTCACTAATTGCCGCGAGATAAAACGACCATCTTCAATATTGTTTGCTAATCGATGTTTGCAAAGATAATTGGCTCGACCTTTTAATAAAACCACTTTCAGAGGGAAAGCTAGAATTTTTTTTATGACAGGAAGATCAATAAAAAATAATTGATCTTGTAAATTTTTAGTACCTGTAGAAATAATTGTCTTTTTTTGGGCGAGAAAAATAGGAATTAAATAACCGAATGTTTTTCCTGTACCTGTACCTGCTTCAACGATAAGCTGCGCAGATAACGCAATAACTTTTTCAATTGCTTCAGCCATTTTCTGTTGAGA
>CAZAEO010000037.1:0-17008 GCA_964484285.1 uncultured Coxiellaceae bacterium
ATTTTCTCGCTAGGAAATGAATTGTAAACAGACCCTATTCAATTACAAATTTTTCGTCTAATACATTGCGCGAAATAATTAAGCGCATAATTTCATTGGTTCCTTCCAAAATTTGATGCACGCGCAAATCACGAAAGTAACGTTCAATGGGATATTCACAAATATAACCATAACCACCAAACAGTTGTAACGCATCATTACATATTTGGAAACAATTATCGGTTGCAAGACGTTTTGCCATGGCACAATACATAGGTGCACGCGGATCTTTGTGGTCTAGTGTGTATGCCGCACGATGTACCATTAAACGCGCTGCTTCAAAATCTGTCATCATATCAGCAAATTTAAATTGTAATGCTTCGAATTCAGTTAATTTTTTATTAAATTGCCGGCGTTCATGCATATGTTGGCGCGCATGCGCAAGACAAGCTTTAGCGCCACCTAATGAACATGCTGCAATGTTGATACGTCCACCATTCAATGCAGACAATGCAATATTGAATCCTTGGCCTTCTTTCCCAATTAAATTTTTAATCGGAACACGACAATTTTCAAAAAATATCATCGTGGTGGGTTGACTGTGCCAACCCAATTTTATTTCTTTTTTACCAAAACTTAAGCCAGGCGTATCACTTTCTACGAGTACACAGCTAATACCTTTAGGACTGTTATCACCTGTGCGCACCATACAGGCATACAGATGCGTTTCTGATCCGCCGGATGTGAATGCTTTTGTCCCGTTTAAAATGTAATCATTGCCATCTCGTATCGCAGTTGTTCTTAAAGAAGCAGCATCGGAACCAGAACCCGGTTCAGTTAAACAATAACTGGTGAGTATTTCCATGGTTGCTAATTTCGGTAACCATTGTTTACGTAATTCATCGTTAGCGTAGGTATCGATCAAACCGGCTACCATGTTATGAATGGATAGATAAGCAGCAGTAGAAGCACACGCTGTCGCGAGTTCTTCAAAAATAAATGCGCTATCTAAACGTGATAGATGTGTGCCGCCCACATCGTCTCGCACGTAAAGCGCAGCGAGTCCTAATGCGGCTGCTTTACGCAGCGTTGGAACCGGAAAAATATGTTTTTCATCCCATTCTTTGGCGAAGGGTGCCATTTCATTATCGGCAAATTCTTTCGCGAGTTGTTGAAACGAGCGTTGTTCATCACTGATATTAAAATCCATTTGTAGTTCCTATTAAACTATTCTCTCATATACAAACAAATCCTGAATGGTTTCTCTGGCACGAATGAGGTGAACTTGGTTCTTATCAACCCATATTTCTGCTGCCCTGGGTCTTGAATTATAATTCGAACTCATACTAAAACCATACGCACCGGCAGAATAGACTGCTAAAAGGTCTCCTGCTTCGATAGCAAGTAATCTTTCTTTTCCTAAGAAATCGGCTGATTCACACACAGGGCCTACAATATCCACTATTTTTTGTGGAATATCTTTTCGTAGTGTAACAGGTTCTATGGGATGCCAAGCATCATACAAGGCAGGGCGCAGTAGATCATTCATGGCTGCATCTACAATCACAAAATTTTTGTGTTGGGTCTGTTTTACATACTCTACAGTCGTTAATAAAACGCCTGTGTTGGCTGCGATGGCGCGACCTGGTTCAAGAATCACCTTAAGCGGGCATGTTTCTAGTTTTTGCTTTAAAGCCGTAGCATATTCTTGAATAGAAGGTACAGTTTCATTTTGGTAGTTCACCCCTAAGCCGCCACCTATATTGATATGTTCCAATGGCATGTTTTTTGCTGTTAATGGTGAAAGCAATTCTAACAAGCGATCTATGGCTTCTAGAAAAGGATCTAATGCTATAATTTGTGAACCAATATGACTGCCAATGCCAATTAATTTAAGATGTTTGAGCGTGTGAATTTTATCAACAATAGAGAGTACATCTGCATATGCAATGCCAAATTTATTTTCATTTAATCCTGTCGCAATATGAGGATGGGTACGTGCGTCGATATTCGGATTAATGCGTAAACAAATGGGGGCAATTTTTTTTTGGCTGGCGGCAATGTCATTTAAGCGAACCAATTCTACTTCTGATTCTACATTAAAGCAATAAATTTTTACTTCAAGTGCGCGGATAATTTCATTGGGTTTTTTGCCAACGCCCGAAAAAACGATTTTCTGTGGGTCGCCGCCTGCTTTAATGACGCGTTCTAACTCTCCCAGCGATACAATATCAAATCCGGATTGTAATTTGGCAAATAAGTTTAAAATGGCGAGATTGGAGTTCGCTTTGACGGCGTAACAAATATGATGTGGATGATAAGCAAAGGCACGATCAAATTGTTGCCAATTATCCAGCAATTTTTGCTTGGAATACACATAGCATGGCGTGCCAAATTGTTTAGCAATATCAGCTAAGCTTACTTGCTCTATGTATAACTGATCATTCTGGTAATGAACGCAATCCATAATAGCCTCATCGATGGATGGGGCTATTATATCGATTTACAAAGATAAAGTAGAGCTTAAATTTTAAGTTGTTGAATAGCGTGAGGCATAAATTTTTCTTTTACTTCTTTACGAAAACGTTGCAATGTTAAAAGAAAATCTTTTTTTTGCTGTTCTTTCGTTAAATCAAAGGATAAAAAGGATTGGAGATAGGATTTCACTATCTTTTTTCTTTCTTCAGCTTCGGCAGGGGTTGTTTTTTCTGATTTTACTATTTCATCAAAATGGTTTAAATATGACATAATGAGGGTGAGCGTTTTTATTCTATAAAGCTCATGGGATGATAATCGATCTACTTTTAATGCTCCATTTTCATATATATTTATTTTAATATGAAGTCCTGAATGCGATTCAAAATCATGTAATAGATCTTTCATTTTTTGCTTTACATCGCTGTCATTTTCTAAGTCGATTTCTGAAATTCTCTTTAAAAAATTCTCAGATTGTTTAATTTTGTTTTCAGGAAGGTCAGCAGCAACACATAGGTTAGCGAAATGACCCAATATAAGTGTTGTGCCATGTTTTAATCTGGCTAATTGTGTATGTGTTAAACCTTGTAGAAATTTATTGAATTCAATTTCCATGGATGATTCAGTATGCATATCAGGTTTAATGTGTATTAAATATTTCTTAACTGTTTCTAGCAATTTTTCTTGTGCATTTTCTTCCTCAAGATCAATGGATGTTATTTCAAGTATGCCAGAACGAACATTTTTTCTTTTTTGACTTGTTCGTTTTATATTTTCTTGTATTATCTTTTGAGTAAAGCTAGATTTAGATGAATCTATAGGGCCAGTATTTTTGAGAAGATCCATTAATTCAGATATTCTGTTCATATAGCGATCATTTAACGGCTGCAATTGATTAATAGCTCGATTTTTAATTGCGAGTAGATCATATTTTTGTTCGGTTTCTTTTTTTTCTTCTTGTATCGTATGATTGATTACTGGATGAAGCGCAGATTCCGACGATGCAGTTATACCATCTGTATATAGAATTCGAGCAGTATTGGTTTCCTCAGTTGAATTTATATCATCTTCTTCTTCATCTTCTTCATTTTCATTTAAATCTTCTAGTTGATGGGCGAGCGAATAGCTGCTATAAACGGCGCCGCTTTCTGTTAGAAAGCTTTCATTTGTATTATCTGGATCAAAATTTTTCTCGTGATGAAATAAAGAATTTCTGTTTTTGCATGAGACATCTGATTCTGTTGCGCTATATTCTTTTGGCAATTGATCTTCCAATGAAGATCCTTGTTCTGGTGTTTTTTCTTCTTCTGTTTCCAATAAGGAAAATTCTTCTTCCTCTTCTTCATCTATCGATTCATATGTCGAATCTTTTTTTAACGATGATTCTATTTGGCGCAGTTCTCGCTCAATATTTTCTTGTTCTTTTATTATTTCTTTTATCGTTTGAATGTTATTTTCTAAATGATTAAGAAGATTTTTCAGATTGGTAATTAAGGATATATTATCTGTAATTTTTTT
This sequence comes from uncultured Coxiellaceae bacterium, assembly GCA_964484285.1. Taxonomy (GTDB): domain Bacteria; phylum Pseudomonadota; class Gammaproteobacteria; order DSM-16500; family DSM-16500; genus CAZUQP01. The sequence continues at coordinate 3,973 of CAZAEO010000037.1, forward strand.
ATATTTGGATTTTTTAATAATTTCTTCCACGTTCTTTTCTTGTGAGGGATTATTTTTATCGATCAGTTCTTTTAGACGGTTATTGAGCGCGCTAATTAATTTATCTAGATCAAATAGGATTTCTTTTTCAAGTTGTTGTTGTGTTATTTTTCCCTTCGCGAATAGGTAAAACGCTTGTTCAACCTGCGCTGCAATTTTATTTTTTATGTTTTCATCTATATTATTTTGTTCATGTGCTATCGCAGTTTCTATCGCTTGCGTAATGTTTTCTACTTGCACATCGACGGCTGTTTTTGCGTTCGCAAGAATGGAATTTTTTTCTTCAACAAGAAGATCTTTTGTCAGGTCGTTTTTTTTGAATGTATCTATATTTTCTGCATCAGATAGAGTGGAGTTATTAACTTCAGTGGAAGATTTTTCTTCTTGAGCGAGCTTTTCCTGAATTAAATCAAGTTTTTTTTGTATTGTTTTATTATTGCCTGTTTGATTGCGTAATGCTGTGATTTTATCGCCTAAAATGGTTATTTTTTCTTTAACCTTGCTATGATTTTCTTTTTTTATTCTTTCGTTATAGTTGTCAATTATATCGATAATAGTGATTAATTTGTTAATATCTTTTTCGTAATAGGATAAAGATTCATTTTTTTTGTCTGTTTTTACTGCATCTAGATGGATCGTTTTTGTTTCATTGATTTTGCTTTCCAAGAGCGGTGTAATATAAGTTAACAATTTTTTGTTAAGTTCGGTTTTTTTACGGCGAATTAAGTCTGCAGAAAAAGAAGATTCTGCTAATTCAAGTACTAATTCTTTTTTCGCTTCTTCTAGTGAATTATAGTTTTGTAGAATTTCTATCAATCTATAATGTAATTTGTAAAATTTTTGTAATGGTGAAAGTGATGGGGTGTTTTCTGATTTTTTTTCTTCATGATCTTTTAGCAAATTTATGAGATATCTTTCAGGATATTTTTTTCGATCTTTAATGACATCCTCAAGATTTTCAAAAATTCTAGCTACATCCGTCCCCCGATTGTTTAAAACTTGAATTGCGTTAGCAACATCTTGATTTGTCATCAACCGCAATGCGACTTCTTTTTCTTGTTCTGGGGTTAATGTGGCGTTTTTATCTGGACGTGACTGGCTCATTGAATAACCACTCCTCGTATATTATTTGAATAAAATGATTATAATAGTCTAATTATTATATACTAATTTTGCAGCATTGCCGGGGTTATTTTAAAGCGTTTAATACGGCTTGGTAATCCGGTTCTTTTGATAATTCAGGCACTTGCTGGGTATAAATGACAGTGTTATTTTCATCTAGCACTACTATAGCTCGCGAGAGTAGCCCAGCAAGCGGCCCTTCGACAAAGGCAGCTCCGTATGTTTGGCCAAATTCAGGGTGCCTAAACGTAGAGGTAGGGATAATCTGCGTCAGCCCTTCCGCAGCACAAAAACGTTTTTGGGCAAAAGGTAAGTCGGCAGATATACACAATATTACTGTATTCTGTAATTGATTGGCTTTTTCATTGAAACGCCGTTCAGCTTCGGCGCAGGTTCCTGTATCAATGCTAGGAAAAATACTTAAGATGACTTTTTTCCCAAGAAAATCTTTTAAATGGGTTTCTGCCAAATCCATTTTAGTTAGAGTAAAATCCGGTGCGCGGCTGCCAACCTTGGGTAATTCACCGACGGTTTTTAAAGGCTTTCCTTGAAAAGTAATTAAGGCCATAATCTTCTCCATGAAACAAACATGTTTACTTGAACCACATAGCGTACATCTTTGGCAAGCAGTTGTGCCAGAATTATTTGTACACATAAATGATTTTTCATCTATATTAAATGCGGCAGAAATACAACGAGCAGAACGTTTTCATTTTGCTTTGCATCGTGAACGATATATTATTACGCGCGCTATGTTAAGGCACATTTTAAGTTGTTATACAGGTATACCCGCAATGGATATCACATTCAATACGGGTAAGCATGGTAAACCTTATTTAGCAGATAACGTCAATTTGCAATTCAATCTGTCGCATTCACATGATAGGGTGGTTTACGCGTTCACTGCGCATGCAGAGATTGGAATTGATATTGAAAAAATTGAAACTCGGTTTAATGAGAAAGTAGCACAGCGTTTTTTTAGTGCAAGTGAATATGCAGCATTAACTCATTTACCAGAGCAAGAAAAAATAACAGCGTTTTATCATCTATGGGCTGGTAAGGAAGCAATCATTAAGGCTGTAGGCGAGGGGCTATATTTGCCGTTGGCAAGTTTTTCGATCGACTTGCCTAAAAAGAAACAAATTGTTTATTTAGATCGTCAACAAGAAAAATATTATTTAGAATATTTTATTGCGGATTCAGGTTATCAATCTGCATTTGCTACCACTCAAGTTGTTGAGACTGTTCAGCGTTGGCAGTGGACAGTGAATGGTCCTGCCATACTTGAGTCATGAATAGTGGGTGTTAATTAACTTAAAGGATTTTCAAATGCTAGACATTAAAAAAATAGTTTTGTTAGGAAGTTTTATCATCATTTCTGCACAGGCTGAAACTGTAAAAATCATACAGAATCCTGCACCACATTTTTATTTACAAATGGAAAATCAGTCGGATAAAGAGGCATCCATCAGTTTTCAACAAGGGGTGGGAAATGTATCGTTGGCACCTGTATTACAGGATCATACATCGCTTGCTGCGTATCAACAGAGTGCTAAATATGCAGTGACGTTTGCACCGCTCGATCCTGCTGATACGTTTAATATTATTTTTACGGGCAAGCGAGATTGTACTTTTACAGTAGGCTATTTTGCACCAGGCAATCCCAAAATTTCTGTTTCAGGTTATGGCTGCAATGGCGGCGGTTATCGCATTATTGATGGTGGATATACCTTGCTATTGTATGTATCTGACGTGCATTTGTCTTAGAGTCTTAATTAAGCAATATTATCCGATGTGGCGGAGTGATTGCTCCGCCATTTCTTTTTGTTCTGCCGGCGAACGCAAAAAATCAAAAATCGATTCAAGTTTTCTTTTTTCTGCCAAAGAACAAATTTCATCAGGCGAATGATATAATGCAGTTGCCAAAGCACGATCTTCTGGATGAATAGATGAATTCGCATCTAAACTAAATAATCCAGGTTTTTTGCTGAATGGCATAATAAATGTTTTAATGAAGGGATCAACGTAAGGAACAACCATTTCAGCTGCTAGACTATTCATGTTTGCTTTAAATTGATTGATTGCCCACACACTTGCCATGATAAGTAAGGCATTTTGCGGAGTGGCTGCTATGGCTAGCATGGTTTCGAAACTAATGCTGCTTTGCATCATCAAATTGGCTGTTTCTAATAAGCCAAATACTACACCAGATTGAGTGATAGCAAAAGAGATACTATGAAAGAAACGATTAATCAGATTATTGAACGTTTCATTTTCACTTAGAATCACTTCTTCTTTCGATTTATTTAATTCGGTACACAATGCAACGATTTCTCTTTTTATTCTATCCAATTCTGCTTTTTGTGTGCCGTGTGTGTTCCATAGGCGCATTTTTTCTTCGGAAATCACATCGTTACATAGAGTATCATATAATCTAGCAAATGAAGCTTCTTTAAAATCAAGACTTAATTGCGAAGTGCGATTTACTCCAGTTATCTGTTGCATTATTCTATAAAGATCACTATTTTCTGGTGAACGTAATTTATATTCAATTTCAATTTCTCGCATGATACTGAGTGCGGCGCCAAATCGAAGAAAATAATTAGATATGTCATCATTTTTTTCTTCATGCGGTGAAGAAAATTGATTACATCTTTCTTCCAGGACTTGAATCAATTTGACAGCTTTTTTTCGTGTTGCGCTTCGTCCGCCTAGATGTAATAGGTAGTATGTAATAGAATCGTTTGCGCATTTATCTTCATATTGCTTTATGATGGAATGGAAATGTTGACCTAAATAATTTACAGTCGATAATCTGGCGAACAACTGGCTAATTTCGATGTGCAAATTATTTTTTGTCTGGGTAGCTATAGTCACAGCTTTTTCTAATGTGTTAGTAGGTAAGTTTTGTTGGTTTTTTTTGGCATATTGTAAAAAATGGACTAGAAAAATAAAAGCAGATGAATCATCAAGGATATTTTTATCATTGATAGTAAGTGCTTTTTCTATTTTGCAAAACATTTGACTGTGTTTAGATGACCATAGATAAGAAAGATAATATTGATCATATTCTTTTTGTATCGTTTTGAGTGCAAAAATTAAAGCACCTACGAGAATACCCTGCATGTTTTCCTTGGGTAGTTCACCTGTCAAATAATCATCCAATACTGTTTTCAATAAGCTGATTTGATTTTTACGAGTGGTGTTTTCTTTACGTCCTTCGAGCTGTTGGATACATTCACATATATGATCCAAGCTTGGGAGATTATATTTTGGCATGGTACGGCTCCTTTCTAGCCTTTATTTAAGACTTCCCTTTTTCTCTATGTTATGCCAGAAAGATTAAGAAAAGCTTAATAAAAATGGTTTTCTTAACATTTTCTTAAGGTAAGACGAGCAAAATCTAACTAGTTAGTATAGGGAAAAAAAGCAAAAAGGACAGGGAGCACACATGACTCAAGCAAGGAAAGGGTCAATTGGGCAACAAGAAGAGCTAAGCTCCATTGAAAGCATCAGAGCTGCTCTAAATAAAAATCCTCGTGGAAAACGGTATCGATATATTTTATTTGAGAGATTACAAACCGCTTTTACCCATAATGAAATAGATACAAAAGGAAATGCCTCTCTCACAGAAGACAAAGGTCAAGCATTTGCTACAGTGTGGGGTCAAGCTGAACGGTCTGTTCTACTTTTGGAAGAAAAGAGTACTGTTCTTTCAAGTGAATTTGTATTGTTTGCTCAATCTGATTTGGGAAAAAATATCGCAAAAAATAAATTCCATAAATTTGTCATGCTAGAACAAGTTCCTTTGTTGTATTGGATAGCATATAAGTTAGATCTCGCTGATTTGCTATTGCAAAAACAACTGGATGCTTCTCAATATAGCGAAGAATTGAATGAGAGGCAGCAGAATTTTAGAAGGTTAATGTATGAGATGCTACCGTTCGTACAACATTTTAGAGACTTACAGAATCAGGTAGAAGAATATAAACAATCTTCTTCGGAGGAGATGACGCAACAAAATGCAACTATCAACAACGCATTAACTGAATTTACCGGAAAAGTCCGTAATCAGCAATTAATAGGGGCAAAAATTTTTAATAAAATTAAAGAAGATATCGCACACTTCCAGCGCGATCTAATACTATCGCAAGATGAACAAAAAATGCAAGATGCAAAACAGGATCTGACCAACAGGCTTAAAAGATTACAATTACAGTTTTCTACTATTAGATCGTTTGTTACTGAACAAAAAGAATGGCTAACTTCTCCTGTTTTTCCGCAAGAGTTAAATAAATCTATAATAAATTTGCAAAAAGTTTATAGAGCAGCTGTTGAAAATAATCAAACGAATGATGAAAAGATAAATGAACAATTAATAAATTTTCATATGAGTGAAAAAAAATATCAATTAATTGATATACAGAAAAAATTTTTAAACTTGTTTAAACCAGTTTTTTCTTCTCAATCTGTAAATTATACTGTGCATGATTTTAAAGAAATTAAAAAAAATATTATTAAAATAATAGACAATCAATATAACCTTTTTTTGTATGAGTTTGGATCAATGGGTTCAAAAAATTGGAATCCTGGCGTCACTAATATTATTGAAATATTATGTGATGATTTTCAAAAAGTGAATGATGTTATAGAAAAAACTCAAAAAAAACTTGAATGTGTTTTGAAAACAGCACGTAAATATTTAGAAGAAGCAAAAAAAAATATCGAAAAGATTGATTGCGCGATTACATTATTAACAGAAGAAAAACAAAATAAGGATCATTTGGCAGATAAAAAAGCTATTGCACAATTAAGACAAAATATGGATGATGTTTATGAACAGCATAAAAAAAAGTTAGATCAGATTAAAAAAGATTATTTTCAAAGTTATCAACTTATTCAAGAGCAACATAAAGCTAATCCTGTTGTCAAGGAATGTGATAGGGTGCTTATTAAGTTAAACAATATTGATGTTCAGCAGCAGATAACTATTAACGTGCAAAAGACAGCGCTACAAAAACGAGCACAAACAGTACATGTAGCGCAAGAAACGCAAGCCATGGCATTTCAATTAGCACAGCAACATCATGATACAGAAGAAAATGAAGAAGAAAAAAAGGAAAATGCTCCATTAGTGTCTCAGGATAATCATTTTACTTTACCATCGCCTACTCCATTAGTAATTGGCAGTGGAACGGCTGGTTTGTTGGGCGTGGGGATTCCTACTTTTTTTAGTATAGCCAAATTCGTTTTAAACATGGCAATATTGGGGTTTATGACAAGCAACCCAATTAGCTGGGCGGTGGGAATTCTTGCTACGAGTTTATTGTTATTAACGAGCTCAATAGTATGGGGCGTCAAAGCAACTAATCGCGCTAAGAAAAATGAGTTGCTACAGTCTTATCCATCCAATGTACAGGAAGATTTATTCCAACGTAATGAAAGTCTAAAAAAAGCGGGATTTTCTTCTACAACGCGTCATTTGATGATGCGTCATGGAATTAAAGTAAAAGAGCCTACTTCAGTTGTTCATTCTGTTCAAGCACTTGCTAAGGAAAATGAGGTGGTGTGTGAAATTGTAAATCAAGAAAAAAGCGAACTAGGATTATTTTTAAATAAAAAAAATGGCTATGTTTTATTTAAAAAGAAATTGAATGGTGTTATTAGTCACATACCTGTGACAAAAACAACAAATATGCAAGAAGCAGCGCAGAAATATGCAATGGGAATAGGCTCTTAATAGATGTCATGTTGCACCTCGTTTAAAAACGTAACGGGATAGGTTTATTGCAGCATTCATTGCGGTGTACTCGTTGTACCCATGATCGGAGTATTAGGTTGTTTAGCAGGCGTAGTGGATTGTGGCATAACTACAACGGGCATAATGATCGGATAATTCATCCAATCAGAACCAAAATGGGTATAGAAATTTTGCATCATTTGTTGAACATTTTTTTGAATGACTTCTTGTTGTGCTTGAATTTGTTTAAATAAAGCTTCTGATTGTTCCTGTGTTAATTGTTGAGGTACTCCAAATTGAAGCACATAAGATTGTGGTCCTTTGCCACTATTTACGATATGTTGAGTAAAGGAAAATCCGTCGGCAACAGATGCGGCATCATGTAGATCACTCGATTTTACCCATCCCACATTGCCATCGTGAGGGTTGCCAATTTTTATCCATCCGTTATCTTTTGGTGTGAAAATAGGAACAATGCCTTTGGCAGGATCAATAGTGCCAATAATTTTAGCATCTGCTTTAGGTTGCTCGTAGAGATTGATATTTTTAGCAAAACAAACCGATATACTTAATATTAACAATCCGATAGAAGCAGTAAATATTTTGTGTAACATAGCAACTTTCTCCTTATTTATTTAAGAATAGTCAAAGTTATCTCATATAAAAACTTGGTATACTATGTATTATAATCCATAAATGACCGTGAGGCACAAGGTATGAAAGGAATCACGCTGTCTAAAATATCGGGTTTATTATTAGCGAGTATTGGTTTATTAATCATGCTAGGTTGGTGGTTGCATGTTGATAATTTTATTACGGTATTTTCCGATAATCTTCATGTAGTCTTTAATTCTGCCTTGAGTTTTTGCCTTGCAGGAATGGCTTTACTGATACCCGATGCTTATTCTCGTTTGCAAAAAAACATGTATGTGGGCGTAGGTGCGTTTATTGCTCTACTTGCTGCTCTTACACTAAGTCAAACTCTCTTTTCTTATTCAGTGGGAATAGATAATTTATTTGTAAATGCATGGTTAATTGATCAGAATCCTTATTCTGGCAGAATGGCAGACAATCATGCGCTTGCATTGATATTTGCTGGTGGCGCTTTCATGCTATTTCCTTGGATGAATAAAAAATCAGTTGCTATAACAGCACAGACATTTATTTTTTGTGTGCTTATTTTGGGGTTTTCTGCATTATTAGGATATTTTCTCGGCTTAAAAAGTTTATATAGTTGGTATCAATATATGAATATGCCGTTAAGTAGCACCATGGGCAATGCTATTTTAGGTTTGGGACTCTGGTCTTTATGGGCAAAGAAAACTAATTATGAATATGCTTATACTGAACATCAGGAAAAAAGAATTTTTTTATTAAGTATTACAATCACGTTTTGTGTGTTATTACTGAGTGGATTAATATTATTAAGGATTTTACAATACGAAAATATTGTTTTGGACACTTTTATTGATGAACATGTTGAGCCAACCATTTTAATTGCGATTATTGTTGGATTAGGAATGTTGCTTTTGCAATTGTTACCATTAATTCGTCACATGATTCGATCCGAAAAAAAATTGTTTGAAACAAATACTCGTTTAAAAGAAAGTGAAAATCGCTTTCGATCAGCATTTGATTTTGCTGCCATTGGTATGGCTCTTATTTCTCAACAAGGCCGATTTATTCGAGTAAATCAAGCATTATGTCAAATATTGGGGTATTCCGAAAAAGAATTACTTACAATAGATAGTAAACATGTTCTTCATCCGGATGATTTACAAGCAAATAAAAAAAATATTCAGGATTTGCAAGATGGAAGAATTAAATACCATCAATCAGTCCAACGATTTTTTCATAAAAGTGGCGAAATTATTTGGGGGTCGTTGAATATTTCTATCATTCATAGCAATTCGGATGAGCCGCTCTATTTTATTGCCCAATTACAAAATATTACAGCAGAAAAAAATGCAGAAGAACAACTTCGCCATTTAGCTTATCATGATGCGTTGACAGGGTTATATAATCGCAATCGACTTGAAGAACATATGCAAGAATTATTACTGTCATCTCAACGTCATGCGGAGGGGTTCGCGCTCATATTTATTGATTTAGATCGATTTAAAAATATTAATGACACACTTGGACATGATGCTGGCGATGTCATGTTGCAGATAGTTGCGCAACGATTAAAGAATACGGTTCGCAGTACAGATGCCATTGCGCGTATCGGAGGCGATGAATTTATTATTATTGTAAACAATATTAATAAAGTTGATAAGATTACCAATATTGTGCGAAAAATGCTAAATAGTTTGTTGCAGCCAGTGATGATAAAAGGAAATGAAGTTTATATTACTATGAGCATAGGTGTTAGCGTGTATCCTTATGATGGGGAAGATATAGAAACATTAATAAAAAATGCGGATCTTGCATTATATCGCGCAAAGGAATTGGGAAGAAATAACTATCAATTCTGCACGCCTGAAATGACCGCTAAAGCGCAACAAAAAATGGCTAGACAAAATGCTATTGTACATGCGTTAGCAAAAAATGAATTTGAATTATATTACCAACCTACATTAGATTTAATGACTCAAGCTATTTCAGGTGTTGAGGCATTATTACGTTGGCATAATCCAGCTTATCAAAATGTCAATGCAGAAGAAATCATTCATTTGGCTGAAGAAACGGGACTGATTGTTGCTTTAAACGAATGGGTATTAAAAACAGCGTGTAATCAAGTTAAAATATGGCATGCGCAGGGTTTTAATTCTTTGTCTCTTGCTATTAACTTATCATCTCGTCAATTTCAACAGATTAATTTTGTCGAAAATTTACTACAAATATTACAGCAAATGGCATTTCCACCCGCGCTGCTTGAATTAGAAATTACCGAAAGTTTGCTTGCGCAAGATTCTGAACATATTTTCAATTTATTAAATTTATTGAAAGAAAAACAAATACAAATTGCTATTCATGATTTTTCTGCAGGGTACTCCTCACTTGATTTTGTACGCAATTTCTCGATTAATAAAATTAAAATAGATCGAAAATTTGTTCAAAAAATCACATTAGATGCAGCAAATGATTCTATCATTACTGCTATCATTGCGATGGCGAATAAGTTAGGCATTAAAACTATTGCGGAAGGGGTGGAAACAAGAGAACAATATGAATTTTTGTTACGCGGAAAATGCAATGAAATTCAAGGATTTTATTTAATGCCACCTTCTAATGCCGAAGCTATCACGAAATTTTTAGCAAATCCATTGATGCAATCGTATCTTTCGCGAAAATAAAGATGATCTCTACGTTACTGTTTTATTATATTGTGTGCGCAATTTGCGTCGCATAATTTTATTTGAAGCGGTTTTAGGTAATTCTTTGACAAAAATCACCTCATGAATCTTGAAGAGTGGATTGAGTTGTTGATTAATTCTGGTTTGCATTAATTTTTTTATTGTCTCGTTATCTACATTTTTTTGCGTTACCGCATAAATGATGAGATGACTAGGTCCATGTTGAGCTGAGACTCCTACCGCGGCTGTTTCTATAATATCTGTTATGCCGGAAAGCGCGCGCTCAATTTCTGCCGAACTTACTTTAATGCCACCTAAGTTCATCGTGTCATCAACTCGCCCTAAAACACAATAACCACCATTGATAAAATGCTGCACTTGATCACCATGTCGACGTAATAGTTTACCGTCAGGTGAAGTTGGCATATCGGCATAATACACTTTATGGTGATTACTGTTTAATAATTCGGTGGATAACCCAATAGAAGGTGGAATCAGCGCTACTTCTCCATTATCAGTTGGCTGCCCATTTTCATCTAATAAAATAAAATCTAATCCCATTGCAGGTGTAGTAAAAACGGCTGGAAAATTATTTTCAACCACGGTGCTTGAGAGATAGGCTCCACCTATTTCAGTGCCACCACAATATTCAATAACAGGTTTGTAACCAGCAAGTGACATTAAGTACAACATGTCTTCCGGGTTTGAACATTCTCCGGTGGAACTAAATAGTTTTATTTGGTTCCAGTCTAATCCTTCCATGCAATGAGTTTGACGCCAATTTGCAACTAGCGTAGGTACAACTCCAAGCATTGTCACTTTTGCATCTTGAATGAATTGACCAAATGCCCGACGGTGTGGCGCATCTGGGTATAATGCAAGAGTGGCATTGTTAATCAGTGCTGCAAAAATCAACCATGGCCCCATCATCCAACCTAAATTAGTTGGCCAAGCCAGCACATCTTCTGGTTGAATATTGTGATGTAAATAAGCATCACTTGCTGCTTTGATTGCAGTAGTGTGACTCCATGGAATTGCTTTAGGGTCATCCGTCGTGCCAGATGAAAACAAAATATTACAATAGGACATTGGGTCGCAGATATACGTATTGAATTGATCGTTTGCTACTAAAAAATCTTGCCATGCAATATCCTCAGCTCTTTTTTGGCAAGCGAGTTTGTCTTTAGCAGGGAGCACAATGGTAGTTGGTGCGTTAGCTGCAATAACTTTTTCATACAATGGAATTTCTTTGCCGTCACGCAGCAACCTATCTTGGGTGAAGATACCTTTTGCTTTTGTAATACGTAAGCGCGCAGCAATTTCATCTTTAGAAAAACTATCCGCGATGGATACTACTATGCCACCCATTTTGATAATACCAAGGTAAATTGCAACAGCGTGATAATCCATGGGCATATCAATTGCAATGGCATCACCTGGTATAAATCCTTGCTGTATTAAGCTGTTTGCTATCTGATTTGTGAGCCTGTTTAATTCAGCATAAGAAAAAGTTTGGATAGCTCCTTGTTTTTGAGTCACAACTGCAATTTGTGCTGGATCTGCTTTAAAACAACTGTCGGTAATATTAAATTTAGCGCCGATTAGCCAATGTGGATTTTCTATGCCATTACTCAGGTCAGCTATTTTTTCTGGTTTTTTTACAAATTGAATGTCAAGAGCATCAATTATTTGTTGCCAAAAAACGAAATGATGTTGAACTGTCCATGCATGAAATTCTGTTAAAGAAGATAAATTCAGTTTTGCCATCCATTTTGCGATATGGGTTGTTGCAATAAAAGCATGATCTGGAATCCAAGCAGCAGCCGTGTTCGGTGATGTTTGCCAATCTGGATAACATAGCGAAAATAAAAATAGATGCAACTTAAAAGGAAGTTGTGGAGTGAGGATATTTTTAGAGATGTGTTCCCATGCTTGTTCTGCGGATAACGTTTGTAAATAGGAGTTAATTTTTTCAGTGAAGGTATGCGCTGTAGTAGACTCTAAACCCAATTCGATTAATTGATGTGCTTGGATAAAACATCCTGTCATGGAGACCCCATAGGTAAATGTTTTCGAATGTAATCTGGCAATGGGATCGAACGTTCTAATTTTCGATCTACCCAGACAACTTTTGTCGAACCTTCTGCGTATAAGATAGCATTATTTTTTTGGGAACAAATTTCATAAAAACTTTCATAACTACTACGCCCTGGGGAGCCAACAAACAATTTTACGCTGACAGTTTCAGGATAAATAATCGCTTTTTGAAAAGTGCAGTGTGCATTAATAATGACAGGACCTGTATCTTGAAATGAAATATCTGCTGGGACAATACTGTGCCACCAGCTAATACGTGCTTGCTCAAAATAAGTAAAAAATACACTATTATTCACATGTCCAAAAGCATCCATATCATACCAACGTACGGGTATTTCTATAATATGTACTAAATTTTTTTGCTGTGGCATGGTTTCCTCTATTTCAATGAGTTCGAAGCTTATTCATATTAACTTGATAACAATAAGTCAATCATTATTTTTTTGACTTTTCTTTGTAAAAATGAAGATATTTATTATAATGAAAATGAGCAGGAAGTGAATCGAAGCCCAACGATTAATTAAAAGGAAGTCAGAGGATTGACGTGGTGTGCAAGCCTTCTACAAGAAGGAAGCCTAAAGCGTCATCGAGACATCCACTTAAGCAAAATGGCTCTTCGATCATTCCTGCTCTTTAGTTTATGTTATTGAATAATCCTCGATGAGGAAATGAATCTAGTACCCCGTCAAATAAGTTTTTCCCGATGCAGAGCCCATCTTACTTCGATCTTGAAACGTTT
>CAZAEO010000038.1:0-16912 GCA_964484285.1 uncultured Coxiellaceae bacterium
ATTATTCCAAATAGGGCTGATCCAATTAAGATACAACGTTTGTTAATAATTCGTTTTTCACCAGTCACATTACCGTAATTTTAAGGCCTATTATTTGCACTACGTATCAAAGAAGCTTAAAGAAGAATTTCCTGAACTCTTGAGTTACAAGCGTTTTGTTGCGCTTATTCCAACAGTATTTGCTCCTCTATGCGCTTACCTTCAAAGCCGGAAAACAGACGCGCCCACTGATCTGGCGAATATCATATTACAGTATGCGGATTCAGCAGAGCCTTGCTTCATTAAGATAAGCGTCTAAAGTATTTTCAAAATAACGTGGCTGATATTGAAATTCTCTTTTTGCTTTTTCGATTGATATAGTAAATGATTTACTTGTTTCTGGAATAGTGATAATTTGAGATAAGGAATTTGTTGATTTTTTGATCTTATTAATAATAGAAGAAATGGTTAGGTGACCCTCAGAAGCAAGTGTTATTGCATTAAATCCTTTTAATGGGCTAGACAATAATTTATCAATAAATAAGCAGAGATCTTGTATATGTATAGCGTTATTAAAAGGAGAACTTAAATTAAAGGCTTTAATAGGCTCATCTTTTAATGCTTTTTCAAGTGTAGTTGCAAGCCAGTGCTTTCGTGCCCCCTTCCCAACAATAGCTGGCAAGCGTAAAGCAAAAGAAGATAGTTTATCTGCATATTCTTGCAAACAAAATTCTCCGAATAATTTACTTGCTCCATATGCATCTGGATTTAAAATCGGTGTATCCTCATCTACAATTGGAGCAAGTATAGTTCCGTAAACAGACATACTTGAAAAATAAATAAATTTTTTAACATGGTCATCTAATGATAAACAGACAAGCTTTTGTGTAGCTAAAATATTATTGTTGATAAAATCATAACTATTTTTTCCAAAGTCGGGTGAAGTGCCCGCTGTGTGAATAACGACATCAGTGTTTTTGGGAAGTGAAGTAAGATTGTTAATATCAGCGTAAATTAATTCAAATGTGCCTGGCATTCTGGGCTTGACAGTTGAAATACTTTTATCTCGTGTAATGGTTGCAACGTGATGCCCGCATTGAAGTAAAAAATTAACAACATGAGAACCACTGAAGCCACCCCATCCTGTTACAAATATATTCACAGTAAGTTCCTAATACTTAAACCTAAATACTGCTAACTTAAGTAAAAGCCATTTAAAAAATCGTCATTAATTTTGCGACAGAATACTCATTCTAGTAGATAAATTGAGTAGCATATCTACCCAATTACGTAACCCATCGGGAGACATTTTTGCATAATTATCGCAAAATATTTGGCGTGCCAGCTGTAAAGATTTATTAGTCCACCATTTATTAGGATTATCGAAAACTTTATTCAGCATTTCTGCCGCTGATTTTGGAGAATCATGATAAATCCCAACCTGTTGTAATGCTTTAAAATAGGGTTTCGCTTCTTCGCGAATTTTCCAGGCATTTTTATCCCAAAACAATATGGTAGGTATATTACATGCTAATGCGTATAAAAAGGTAGTATTGATATTATCAGAAATAATGATCTTTGCTCTACTTAATTGTTTAAAAAAAGATTCATTATCATGAGGACACTGTACATTTAATGTGTTCCATTTTTTTTTTATATATGCTTGATATTTTGAGTTAGGTCTTAATCGCATAATAATTTTATTAGAGACTTTAGACTCTAAGTTAGATAAAAATTGTTCTTGCCAATCGAAATATTCACGGGAAGTTAGCGCAACACTAGTAAAATGCACAGTATACCGCATTATATCGGTAGTAGGCCATAAAATGAAGCTATTACGATTTTTTTTATGGTTTTGTTGTTTCCTTATTTCTTTTAGCTCAGGAAAATAAACAGATGGTGCAGGCAGTACATTATTATTCATATCTTTCCAGCCCCATGAAATAAAGACATCACTGTTTGCTTTTTCAAGTGCTTCATATGAAGATAAATTTAATATTCCATAACCACCGCCATGTTGTGTTGAAACAAGCATACTTCCTTGTTCAGACAATTTTGCTCCCCATATTGCCGTTTTGTCATTCAGGATCCATCCTCCTAAAACAATGCGAGGAGAGAATGGAAAGCACCGATCAATTTTTTGAATCTCTTCTTGATAATGTTCTATAAAGTTAATAGGAAAATTAATTTTTAATGTTTCTAAAACGATACGTGAAAAATCATCTGTAGCAACTAATGTAGATAAACTTTCTCGAATAAGCATATTAAGAAGAGGTCGTTCAGTTGCAGCACGTTCAACATCTCTGTACCCTAATAAGGGGAGAATGCGAAATTTAGATAATAAAAATACTTTAAAAAAATCTTTCTTTGTAGCCAGCCAACCTGCTGGACCATATAAACCTATTATGTTGAATCCTCTCAACTTTGTTAATAAGCTTATTAATTTTATTATAATTTTGGTTATTTTTTTATATGATAATTTTTTACCAAATAACGATTGGCGCTGTTTTAATTCTTTATCCCACGTGTAATCTTGATAAGATTGCATATCAAAAGATATTAAATTTAATATCTGAGTCATTAGCTGATGATTCCATATGTCACTTTCAGCTGCAAATAAGGCAAATTCTAATGTATTAATCGGGGTCAAATAAGAAGTTTCTGCTAAACCAATAGTACGCAAGTTTACATAGGAAGAAATTGCTATTTTTAAAGCATTCCACCGATGATAGGTTACCTGGATATAAAAAAGTAAAAATGAACCGATAACGATTCTCCAATATTTTAATGAATGATCAGCGCCATGTATTCGATTAAGCCAATTTGCTATTTGTGGCAATAGGATTTCGTATACTTGAAACGTATAATGATATGCTTGATCGGGATTTTGATCGACAAGATCTGAATGGTTCAAGAGATGTATCTTCATTTTTTCTTTTAATAGAAACATGTCATCAAAAGGTTGACACCACTGTCCTAAGAATAATATTGGTTGGGATTTATCCCAAAAATCTTCTAGAGCGGTTAATGCCAAGAATAACGTTTCCGACGGTCTTTGTTTCATAAATTATATGCAATCATTTTATAATGTTTTACACTTTCTGGTATACGAAACCATTCAATGGTTTTTTTAACCATTTGATAAATCCTTCTTTTCAACTATATTGTGGGCACCAATCAGTTAATTTCGGTACTTTTTGATGTGGATTACCACAAGTTTTCATAATGCGCGAGGTAGCAGATAAATTAAAATTTCCCAATTTTTTATCACTTCAAATCCGGTATCTGGTTCAAATATATTCCGAATAGGGGTTGCATAAGTCAATCTTGGACAATCCATAGGATTGGGTATAGTTCGATGTAATGTCACTGAATGAAACAATAATACGTCTCTATCTGAAGGTCTAGCTCTTTTGTTTCTCGATAATTTTCTAAACTAATTGCGTTCATTCAAAAATCCTTTTATTTTTAACTATTCTATGTGAATATATTATTAATCGCAATAGAATATCGTCCTCAAAAATGAAATACAATGGGCATAACGTAATGCAAGAATACTCAAAAACAGATATTAAACTCAATATTGGTTGTGCTAGTAGGCCATTGCTAGATTATATAAATATTGACTTAGACTCATTAGAAGCTATAAAAGCGCGTTATCCACAGCAGCAATTTCCTGAAGGCTTGATGATATATCAATATGATATTTTTAATCTTCCTTTTGAAGCTGATACCGTAGCTGAAATTCGCATGGATGGATTGATTGAGCACTTAAATTTTGTCGAAGAACAAAAGTTTTTTTATGAAGCGAGGCGTGTCTTACGTCCAGGTGGAATTCTACGTTTTTCTACACCTGATTTTGAAAAAACTATTCAATTATGGTTAGCTGCTAAAGACGATTGGAAGGATTTTTATCGAATTGATGATGAAGCTATCAAACAAGAACATTGGTTTGGCACATATAGCTATGCAACAGATAATCGCTGGGGCTATTTAACCGCTATGATTTTTGGTAGTCAAAATGGGAAAGGTCAATATCACAAAAATTGTTATACTATCACAAAAATTAAAGCTATTTTAAAACGTTTAAACTTCGAAGAAATTGAAATCAGTCAGTTTCGTTGGAAAGATAATCGAGATCATATGATCAATGTGATTGCTAAAAAAATTTAAATTTATTCCCCGTGGCTTAGCTCACGGAACTTTAGCAATAGAAATTTACTTTCTAAAAAAAATAAGTTTCGCACTGTTTATTTATTGCATGAATATAAGCAAATTCATTTTTATAGAAACTATTTTGTAATAAAAATGTTCGTTTTCGAAATTTTAGTTCTTTTCTTTTTAGGATTTTTAAAAAGAAAAATCTTATTAATAGCTTGCTTAATTTATTTTGAAAAAGTAATTGTATAATAACAGGAATAAGACGCATACCAAGCGCTCTACGTTCTTTGATTTCATATGCAATGTCAATACGACTAGTTTGATTTGAGCAATGATATTTGATTGCTCGCTTAAGCTGAGGCTCGTAAGAAAACTGATTTTTTACCATTTTTTTCATTTTTCGCTTAATATCGTTTTTTATTTCCTGCGCGACATCTTGATCGTGCATGATTTCTACATAGCGAGATAATTGCGTAATGCGATGAAAATAATCGAACTGTCTATTGGAACTTATTGACTCAGAATGCATTGTAAAATAAGACCCTATTTGCGATAAATAAGCAAATTTATATCTAGCTACGGCGATCAACAAAAATCTCATATCTGAAGATATATCATAGTTATCTTGCATTTTGAGATAAATATTTGCCACTTCTCGTCGAAACACCATCGAAGTCCAATCATTTGGTATCTCACGCTTTATTAGAGCATCGAATCTATTATTATCGCGATAAAATTTTAACTTATTATTAGGTACAAATTCGTCTACAAGATTGCAATCTTTATCAATGGCTAAAGAGTCTAATATAATAAACATTATATCGGGATTTGTCTCTAGAATTGAAATTGCCTTTTCATAAAATTTTGGGTCTAAAATATCATCATCACTTAAAATAGAAAAATAAGGGGTTTCAATATCGGTAAACGTAAATTTAAAATTTGCTAATGCTCCAATATTTTGAGGGTGACAATAATATTTTATACGTGTATCTTCCTTTTGCAGTTTGCGTATTGTCTCTTCGGTTTCATCACTAGAGGCATCATCAAATATAGCTATCTGTAAATTTTTGTATGTTTGATTTAAAACACTTAACACTGCACGGCTAAGCTCTCTTGGCCTTTTATAAGTAGCTAATAATGTTGTAATTTTACTGTTGTTCATTATTTATCTTACCCTAAATTTTGCCTTGTCTTTGCAAAATAAACGATGCTTAAGCAGGATTCTTATCCATAACTGAGGTTAAATAGGTAAGAGTTGTTTATTCGTTGCTATAGTTAGCAGTGACAAGCGTTTTCCTGATCCACCAGCTAAAATAATTCCTTTTGAACATCGCATACATGGCGTTTTCCAATCAAAATTAAAAAATATTACTTCGATTTTACTGATTAATCCAACTAATTTAGTTGATTATGCAATACTTTCAAAGTATCATTTATCTCTTGCCTGATATTACCATTGTATATAAATCCAGTATTTAAGGTTTTTTGGTTGCTAACCTCGTATGACAACTGATTCATTATCTTGTGCTCTACAAATGCAATTTTTAGATTAGGTATTTTATGCTTAATAATATTAATTATCTCTTTAACTGTATGATTGCCGCTAACAACATTATATATTCCTTTCCCATATAATTGTTTATCAATAATCCAACAAATGAGTCTTACAGCATCCTGCAAGCATAAATAAGGACGTTTTTGATTGATTGCTGTTTCCCAGACTGTTAATTCTTGCCCCATAACAGCTTGCCAGCAAAATTTGTTCACTGCAGTGTGAAATCGCATACCCGCTGATGTACCATAAATAGTACCAAACCTACAAATTGCTACCTGTAGACCTTGCTGTGCATAACGTAGCAAAAGTTCTTCTTCTTGAATCTTACACTCTGCGTAAGGACTTTGTGGTTGTAGTTCTATACAGTCCTCATCAACTGTATTACTTTGCGATCCATATACACTTGTAGAGGAAGGAAAAATTAAAGGAACATTATAGTTTAAACAGGCCTCAGCAACTTTTTGTGTTGCTGTTAAATTATTATCAAAGACTTGCTCCCGTTTATCAGCTGTACCCGTAGCGTCTGTTGTAGCAGCTAAATGTACTAACACGTCACACTCTTTTAATAAATTATCGAAGTGAGAAGACTGTACGCTTTGCTCTATTAATTGATAAAAGACATTTCTAGGAAGATTAAAATAACTACAATAGCGTTGTGTCGATAAATTATCAACTATGATTATTTGTGGGTTTAAAAAAAATTGCGGCAATAAACGAATTAATTTAGAACCAATATGACCTAGACCACCAGTAACAATTATTTTCATATCAATTTATTCCTAAATCGTATAAATTCTTCATAATTGCGAATATAGTCTGATTCCCCAAAAGATTGATCTGCTAATACCATCAATGTCGATTCAATAAGGTATTCCTGCTTTGTCCATAATGTTGGAGGAATTAGCAGACCCATATTTGGCTGAGATAGAATAAAGTCTTTTGTATGCAAACCATCATTTGCAATAACCGCACAACGCCCTTTTAAGCAAACAAGCAATTGTTTAGAAATTTTATGCGCATGGTTACCTCGGGTACATGGTTGGCTACAATTAATAGTAAATACCTTTGCAATATTAAAAGGTACTTGGTTAGCTGTATCGTAAATGGAAAGCGTTCCTGTACAAGAATGATGCGAATCAAATGTTATTATTTCGATATTACTTATGTCATACATGAATTTTCAACCATCAAGGCTAGATCTTCCCACAGTGTATTGGGCGGATTAAAGTGGATTGCTTTGGTTAATCGTTTAACAGAAGGGATCAAACGTATTGATTTACTCATTTTGTAATTAAAATTATCATATTTTATTATAGAAGCGCCCTTCATCAGCTTCATCAGGTATTCAATAATATCTTTTAATTGATTTGGATAAGAACTAGAAACGTTGAAAGCCCCTTCTGCACAATCAGCTAACAGTAACCGATACAATGCCTCTCCTAAATAACGCACATGCGAGTAGCATCTAACGGTATCTTGATGTACTAAATTTATTGTTTCTTTACGACGAATTTTTTTGATTAATTGAGAAATCAATTTATTAGTCGGTTCTTTTTCTCCAAAAAAAAATCCAATACGTCCCCAGGCAATAGAAATATTATCATAATCATGACTTAATAGACTAATCAATTCATACGTTGATTTCTTGCATTGTCCATAAAACGTTTGTGGTTGTAATGGCGTCTTGATTTCATCTAATTCCTCATAATTCCAATCATATTCAGCAAGCGTGCCGGCGCCCACAAAGCGCTTCCCGCCATACTTACAAAACTCTTGAAAAAGCTGAACAGAGATTTTTAGCCAATCAAGGTTTTGTGGCGAGCTCCAAAAATTTCCGGGAGGAACATGCCAAGCAAGATGTAATAAATGCGTTGGTCTATATTTTTTTAATAGCGCAACACGCTGTTTTTTATTAGATAGGTCCACCTGTTGAAAATTAATTAATGGATTAAAAAAATCAGGTTGGGTTACATGATAAGTAGCTATTAATTCGCTATTGTTTTTTAATAAAAAAGGTAAACAAGCTTGACCTAAGAAACCTGTAGCACCAGTTACTAAATACCTATTATTAGAATCCATAAACAACAACCTGCTATTTATTGTTTTTTAAAAAAATCCAGTTTTCATGTTTGGTTATACGATGTGTTTCAGGCAAGCCAGTGTTAGGGTAGTACCCTAGGGCTTGTCTTGGATTATAACTTGTTTTATAAAGTATATGATATCCCAATGTTTGCATATATTTTGCAAATTCCTGATTATTTAGAAAACGTAAGGGTGTTTTCTTTCCATAATAATTTTGCTGAGTAACAAAAGAAGGAATATTTCCAGCCAATAGATCACAAAATACAAAGAATTTTGCTTTGCTTATTAATGCTAGTTGATGAAGTATGTTTTGCCAATCATCAATATATTGTAAAACACTACCTACGTGAACAATATCAAATGTTGAATTTACTGTATTTAAATTGGTACAAAATGACAAATTTTTCATTGCTGTTATTTCCGATGGTAGGTGCGATAACGTTACTTGATTATCTATAACACAATACATCAGATCCTGAGACGCCATGGGAACTTTAGCAATCACATCCAGGTATTCATATCCCATGCCACCTCCGAAATCTAATACAGATACCTTAGGTTGTGAAGTAAGCAGCATGGCGACTACTAAGGGAAGTGAATAATCGTTCGCAATAGCAGCTTCTGACATAAAATTATTTTTATTAAGGTTATTGTATTTGGCGAGAATTTTTTCTTTTTGGTTTTTAATCCAAATTTTGTCTTCAAATATAGCTTGGTCACCATTCACTTCTTCAAACCTTTCATATACTCCAACCCATACAGATTCTAATGGAAGCTGGTTAGCAGCTAAATTTTTTTTTTCAAACGACATCCTTGCTCTCCTGATCTAATATTGAAACTATCCATTTAGATATCATTTTAACTTTTTTTAAAGCCAATTCAGGATAGATAGGTAATGATAAAATTTCTTTAATAATTTTTTCTGTAATATTCAATGGTTGTGGTATCTTTACGAAAGGAGCATATGCAGGATGATGATGCACAGCCTCTTTATAATGCACGCCTGTTACTATATTTTGGTTAAGCAACATTTGTTGCAGAACTCCTCGCTGAGGAGTTCTGATAACGTAGAGATGATAAACATGTTGAGCGGTGGAGCGTGATTTCAGTTTAATTATCTTTGAAGAAGTAATGTATTGTGCATAACAATCTGCAATTTTCTTACGCAATTGATTTAAATAATCTAAATGACATAATTTAATGCGTAAAATCGATGCTTGCAGCTCATCTAATCGTGATACAATAGACGTGTAATGTGCGATGCGATTTTCATCCCAGCCATATTGGCGTAGCTTGCTTATTTTTTTATAAATTGAATTATTATTTGTAATAATAGCTCCACCATCACCAATACCACCTAAATTTTTGGTTGGATAAAAGCTAAAGCAACCTATATCACCGAATGTACCCACTTTACGGTTATTATAAGTTGCACCATGGGCTTGGGCACAATCTTCAATTACTTTTAATTGGTATTTTTCTGCTATAGCCATAATCGGCTGCATATCACAAGGTTGGCCATAAAGATGAACGGGAATGATTGCTTTTGTTTTTTTTGTTATCGCTAATTCAATTTTATTTGGATCCAATGTAAAGTAGTCTTCTTCAATATCAATTAATACTGGCGTTGCTCCTGTGGCAATGATAGCAGCAACAGTCGCTAACGCTGTATGTGCAACTGTAATGACTTCATCACCTTGTCCAATATCTAAAGTACGTAAAGCCAATATCAAAGCATCAGTTCCGCTGCCAACACTAACACAATATTCAGAGCGATGATATTGCGCAAACTGATGTTCAAATGCTTCAACCTCTGGACCAAGAATGTAATGATCTGATTTGCATACTCGTTTTATTGCAGCTATTATTTCATTTTGATATTGATTAAACTGGGCTGCTGGATAACTAACAAAAATTTTTTCTGATTGATCCATTCTTTTACATTATTCCTTAAAAATAGCTCTAAACGAAGCAAGTCTCGATAATTTCAACACGCGGTACAAATACAATCCATTTCCCACCGTTTTCTATAAATGGCTGTTCTTTTTCAAAAATTTCAGTTGCATGATTCCATGCAAACAAAACTGCATAATCAGGGTAATTCGCTTTAAATATTTCATGGGGTTTAATTGGTATATGCATACCTGGTGAATATTTATTTTGCTTTATTGGTGTTGTATCACAAATATATTCAATCAAATCTGGCCCAATTTTACAATAATTCAATATTGTTGTACTTTTTGAAGTAGCTGCGTAACCAACTACTCTTTTCCCTGCTAATTTTAACGTTTGTAACATTTGTACCAATTTAGATTTATTTTTTTCGCAATTTTCTATAAAATTTCTAAACCCTGATAATTTGTCTAAACCAATTTTTTTTTCCTTTTCAAGCTGTTGATATACAGTAATTTTAGGTTGATACTCACCTTCATGACATAAATAATAACGCATAGAACCACCATGCGTTTTTAAAGGTTGAATGTCAAACACTTCTAATCCATGCGATTTAAATGCTGATATCACGGAGTGAACGCTAAATATATAAACGTGTTCATCATATATTTGATCATAAGCAGTATTACTTATCATGTCACCAAGATAAGGATCTTCAAACACAAATGTACCTTTTGATTTTAATAAATAAGAAATACCCTTTCCAACAGAATTTAAATTGGGAATATGGCACATTACATTCGCTGCTGAAACGACATCAGCTTTACCATATTTATTAACTACTTCTAAAGCTACCTCTGTATCAAAATAACGCGTGATGGTGTTTACGCCTTGGTTAGATGCTACTTTAGCCACGTTTTTTGAAGGCTCTATGCCCAAATGAGCAATATTTTTTTTAGCAAAATGCTTCAACATGATTCCATCATTACTGCCTAACTCAACCACAAAAGCATTGCTTGGATCAGATATAAAATCATTTAAATAATGATTTGCAGTTTGCTCGAAATGTTGTTCCATCCTTTTTGAAGTGCTTGAAAAAAAAGCATAACTTTCATGAAACATGATTTCTTGAGCAGGTTGTTCTATCAGTTGAAACATTTTACATTGTTCACAAAATGCTGTTGATAAATCAAAAAAATATTCATTGGTAAATTCTTCTTGGGTTAAAAAATGGTTTGCAATAGGCATCTTTCCAAATGACATTATGTTGGAAATAGGGTTTTGACATATTTTACAATTTGGCATGAATCGAATTCCGTTTAAATACATTCAAAATTTTTGTCTCTTTCATTGATAATGGGTGAAGTGATTGGCCATTGGATATTGATATTAGGATCACACCACAAAATACCACCTTCTTCTTGCGGATTATAATATTGTGTGCATTTATAGTTAACGATAGCATTATTACTTAATACGCAAAAGCCGTGCGCAAATCCCGGAGCAACATAAATCTGTTGGGGATTGTTTACATTTAGTTCAATTGAAAAATATTGTTTGTATGTAGTTGAGTTAGGTCTAATATCAACAGCAACGTAATAAATTTTTCCTAAGCTTACCCAAATTAACTGTCCTTGATTTTGTTGAAAATGTAACCCTCTCAAAACATTTTTTTTTGAATAAGATATATTATCCTGCTTAAATGGTTCCATACCTAATGATTCATAGTCATTTAAACACCAAGTCACAAAAAATGCGCCGCGAGCATCTTCAAACCATTTTGGTTTGAATAAAATAATCCCTTCAATAGGAGTTTGTAAAGTAATTAACATAGTTACTTATATACTCCATGTTTTACATGAAACATTCTGGATGCTGCACGATCTAGATTTTTGCTTTATAACATTTTTATTGTATAGCGTCTAGGCGATTAATTATTTTTTTGAAAAATACCAATAAATACAGAACTCCAAAGTAAACACATTCGAGATTCTTCCAAGGGTATTAGAGAATCACTGAGTTGATTGTATACTTGTAATGGGAACATTTCATTTAATCCAGCAAGCATTATATGAGGATGGATGCCATAAAGTTTAACGGTATTAAAACCGCAATTATTTGCAATTTTCATGGCTTGTTTGGGGGAAGTTTGGCGCGCTTCAATAGCGCCAGTATAATTTTTTCGTGTTTTTTCAAAGCTCTCAGTATTAGTTTTTTTATCTAACAAACCATTGTCTAGTATTTTTTTGGTAACGGTATGTAGTTCTTCAATAAAAGATTTTACGTCTTTATTATCTATTTTTTCATAGAGTGATGAAGCTTCTTCAACGAGGCCAATAAATTCGCCTGCTTTTATCTCATTTAAAGTCCTATGAGAAATACTAAATAGATTAAATAAACGGTTGCGAAAAGAAACAATCAAATATCCGTTGTTACGTAATAGCATATTTGCTTTTTTAAACAATTGTTCATCATTAGGCAAATATCCTATAAGTCCGAGCGCAGTTAATACATCAAAAGTATCTACTTGAATGTCATTTAAGCTATTAAACTGAAAGTTTAGACGATCCTTGGCATGCTGGCTTAATCCTAACCTATTTTTTTCAGCTTCTTCTATCATTACACGAGATTGATCAATGCCTAAGACATTATAACCATTCTGAGCTAATTCACAACAAAGATGTCCTCCGCCACATCCAATATCCAGTATTTTATGAATATCAACTAATTCTCGAATAATTTTCAAAACAATTCGGACTCGATGTAATCCAATGGGATAAATATAATCTTTATTTTCATATGCATCAAAAATCCAACTTTTTGCATTATCTATAAAATAAGATTCTGTTGCTTCAATACCCGCAATATGATTCATATCATTTCCTGTATTAAAGTGACTCGCTCTAGTATAATTGGGTCAATTTTCTTTTCTAACATCGGGAAAGGTCTATTTTCAATCGTCTTAAGTTTTATATCTGTTAATTTGCCTGGATCCAATCCAAGTAAATTACTAATCTTTTTAAAAGTTTGCAGGGAATTGGCTACTAAATCTTGATAATATACAATTAGTTTTTGACAATTAAGTAGATTAAACGCTTTCATGCCTGTATCCATCAACACCCACCAGTAATACAATCCCCTATCATAGTCGCTCAAATTTAGAAAATACTCATATTCATGATCATACACCCACCAAGGCATGTACCATGTATTACTAGAGTCTTGAAAAATAAGATAGGGTTGTGCATTTAAAGGGTTAAGTAATTGTGCATTTGAAAACCATTTTTTCAAAGCTATTTCTGCTGCAACTTGAAAAGGATTTCGTATTACATGGATAACCGTCGCTTTGGGCAATGCTTTTATAATAAAATCAAGAAATGGTGTTGCTTCTGCTAAAGTTACTATGAGTTGTGCCTTATTTTGTTTGGCATAATTCATAGCCTCTTCGCGAGTTTTCAAATTTATCAACCGATTCAATATTTCCTCTGGGGATTTTTTGTCCCAAATTGTACTCAGATCTCCTGGTCTAAAATTTGCAGCTCGCAGTAATAACAAATTATTGAATAATTCACTTAAACTGGCATTCAATAAGCCCATCGCAAATTCTGAGTCAATTTTTCCTGATTTTGCTGTTATTGAGAGCATCATGGGAAAATAGGGTTCATCAGCGTACTCAATCTGTTTACAAGTCGCCAAAAGATTGCCTAGCAACGTTTTTCCTGAGCGACAAGTCCCCGTTATTATGACAATTGGAAAGGAATTGCTTGAGTTTTTTAAAAAAAACGCATTTTCAATGCTCATACTATAAATTAATTCCTTAACCTCTATTTTGCAGATTTCCGTAAAAATAGTGTATTAATGTATTACTAATATCCATATTTTTCAATCAATTCATAAAATTCATTTGCTAGAGAATAGGCTGTAGTAATAAACTTCTGCATTAGCATCAGTGAGCCAAGAGATATTGAACAGGCTTTTAGTCGGGGATCACTCTATTAAAGTGTTTTCTTATGTAGCATATAAAAAGGATATTATTTTAATTAGCTGAGAATAACATTTTTTAAACTGAAATGCTTTGTGCATTTAGCGAGCGATAAAACAGATATGAATGAAAAAATTTCTAATCTAGTTTCAGCATTACAACATCAAGCACATTTACCTCTTTGGGCGTTAAATAATGAAATAGTAATATATTCGATGGCGGTGAATAGTAAACCCGCTTGGGGCAGAAGAATAAAATTATTGAATTTTTTGATTACTATTGCTGATAAGCTGATGCTCTCTGATGCGTTTATATTTGGCTTTGGTTTATTGCGGGCACTTTCACTTTGGATGGCAGTAAAGTCAAAAACAAAGAATAAAAAGAATAGTGACAATAAATTTACTCACATATTTTTTAGCTTTAAAGTATCATCTGAAAATTACCTATACTCTGATTATATGAAAATCTCAAAGAGTTCTGTCCTAAAAATAGATTCTGTTTCTTTAGAAGGGATGCAATATTTTGATAGGCCAAAATTCAAATTTATTTTGATTTTACTTTTTCAGCATGCTTTTGGTTGTACAGCCAAGTTGAAAAAACTTCAGTCTGATATCAATTTAAATACAAGAAATTTTTTAACGGTATGCGCATTAAATATTGGAATATATGCTTTTTATCGATCTTATTGGCGTATGCTGAAATCAAAGAATATAAAAGAAATTGCTTTTATCACATTAGATACCCCACTCTATGCATGTATAGATGAGGGCATCGCTACTATTTATTTTCAACATGGGTTACTTTCGCGAACACTTTTGATTCCTAAGGTAAATTATTTCCATACATTAACTTATGATGAGGAAAAATATCTAAAAAAATTAGTTCCTGATGTTAAAATAAGTCGAGTAATTATAACGCATAAAATTAATTCGATAAAAAATAATATCATCATGATATTATCTCCTAATAAATTTTTAGAAGATTTTTACAAAATACAAGCGTTTACTAGTCAAACTATTTTTAACAATCAACAAATTGTTATTCGTCCTGTTCCTACTGGGATAACAGAAATCTCATTGCAAGTCGTGCTTAGGGGGTTGAAAAACACAATATTAGACGACACAACGATTCCATTACATGCTTCCATTGA
Organism: uncultured Coxiellaceae bacterium; assembly: GCA_964484285.1. Lineage (GTDB taxonomy): Bacteria > Pseudomonadota > Gammaproteobacteria > DSM-16500 > DSM-16500 > CAZUQP01. The sequence goes on from CAZAEO010000038.1 coordinate 14,803, forward strand.
AAAATGGAATCCCAAGTTTGTGGTGTCAGGATGGATGTCAACAGGGCTTGCTACAGCACTTGACTTCGGATGTTTGCCAATTTCTCTTTATGATCCAAATGTAGAAGAAAAATGGATGAAAAAGATATATCCCAATGACTATTGGAATACGATATATCCTATCAAATCTCGTGTTTTATTCTGGCCACGAGATCATCAAATAATAAAAATGGCGATGAATTCCCAAATGGCTTATGAAGATCAAATAAAAAAATTAAAAAGTAATAACTATCATTTTTAAAAAATGAGTTTTATAGATGCCGACTAAAAATAAATTAATTAATAAAATCTTGAGAAAATTCAACTCAACTATAGAATATGTCATTTCTATTCCTATATCATTTTTTTTATTCATCCTATTTCCTATCTATAAAATCAAATTAGTTAAATTATTTTCAGATCGTATCGGACACTATGCCTTAAACACAGAATTATTACTTTGCACATTAGATCAAAATCCACCACAAAAAAGAGAAAAGTATTTTTTTTATACATGCTCTTCTATGACTCCGATTTGTAATATCCAGCTTCATTCTATGTGGAAAAGAACCATTCCGATCTTACCTTTTCCTGACATTATTTATAAAGTAGATAAAATCTTAAGTGTTTTGCTAAGAGCAAAATATAAAAAAGGTAATATTAAAGAAACATTTGAGGGAACCTCTGGAGTCAATGATATATACGGCCTTTTAGAAAAAATCAGCCGGCCCCACTTAATATTTAATCAAGAAGAGAACGCTCAAGGAGAAAAATTACTGAATCAATTAGGCATACCGCTAAATGTACGTTATGTTTGTTTATTTGTTCGCGATTCAAATTATTTAAAGCAATATCTGCCTGAAATTGATTGGAGCCACCATACTTTTCGTAACTCAGATATTGAAAACTATGAGAAAGCTGCATTATTTTTAGCAAAAAAAGGTTATTATGTGATTCGCATGGGAAAATTTGTGTTAAAAAAATTTCGGGTGGATCATCCTAAAGTAATTGACTATACTAACAGTCCCTTACAATCAGATTTTATGGATATATTTCTATCTTCACGTTGTTTCTTTTTTATCTCTACGGTAACTGGCATTGATTGTGTGCCCCAAATTTTTCGAAGGCCGGGTGTTTTTACAAATGTAGTATTACCGAGCGAGTTGTTGACCTGGTATCCTAACATGCTTTTTATTCCTAAAAATGTTATTAATAAAAAAACCGGGAATGAACTGAAATTTCAAGAAATTTATAAGATGTTTTCACAATGGCCGACAGTCGCTATGACAGACATTTTTAAAAAGCATGAATTAGAGGTTGTTGAAAATACACCTGAAGATATCTTGTCGGTTGTAAAAGAAGCAGAAGCACGTATTACTAATCATTGGAAAGAAACAGAAGAAGAGATGGATCTTCAGAAACAATTCTGGAAAAGATTTCCACGCGATTTAAAAGAACAGAGGGGAAATCGAGTATATGCAGAAAAAATCAAAATAAAGATAGGAAGTCATTTTTTGAAAAAATATGCTGCTTTATTTAATTAACGTTCGTATTGCATAAGCGTAAAATATCAAATTTACGCTTATGCAATACGAACGTTATCCCGTAAAATGCGTAGCATTTCTACGGGATCCACTTTATAAATCCACATATTAATCACCGCATTATTTAATGCAATTACAGGGCTATTCACCGCAAAATCACACTAAAAAGTCAACTTTCTGGCCTTAGATTCTGCCGTATAAATTTTCATATCTTCGGGCGATGGCGTATAATGCAATATTTGCAATGACTTTCCATGCTGATCACCCAAATGCTGCAATTCGACCCAGGCAGCGCGAACCATTTTATCAAAGCCCGCCAATTCTACCACCCAACCGCGACGGTAAATTTCTTTTGCAACAGCGCGTGTCGTCCGCAGTGCATCTTCCAAGGTACGTTCATGCGAAAACAAATCTTTTGGTGCCACAATGACACAACACCCCTTGTCATAAATATCGTAGTGGGGACTGGCATCAGGCAAGGTCAAGCGTTGTCGTTCGCCAGGCGCATCTAAATTATAAACATCCCAAATAGTAAACGTGGCAAAACG
>CAZAEO010000039.1:0-16870 GCA_964484285.1 uncultured Coxiellaceae bacterium
TTCTGGCTCTTTTGAAGCCTTTTAGTAAATGGCAGGGTCCATACCATTATTGCGAGCCCGCGCTTTATGCGGGCGTGGCAATCCAGTTTTTACAACAAAGTTTTGTACAAGTCATTCCATTCGGGATTCATTTTTTCGATGAGCATTAATTTCTTTTTTCTGGAACCCGCTTTAATTTTTTTTTCTCGTTCGATAGCGCTCCACATATCATCGTGTTGTTCGTAAAATACTAATAATTTACAATCGTATCTTTTAGTAAATCCTTGCGCATTACCTTGTTTATGCTGATAAACGCGAGTAATTAGATTACTGGTCACGCCAGTATAAATAGTACCATTTCGCTTATTTGCCATCATGTAAACTGTAGGTTCACGTTCATGCATAAATCATTTCACTTTTTAATATTCTGGATTGCCGCACCCGCATAAAGCGCGGGTTCGCAATGACGAAAATTCCAAACTCATTTAAAAGACTTTGAACAGGTTCTAAGATGACTGCTAAAAGGGGAAGTTATTCTTTTACAGAGCCTAATGCTTTTCCATATCTTCGGATCTTCTGCCCCGATTCGAAATAAAGAAAAACCGCGTAAATGATGTTTTTTGACTAATTTTAATAAGGATAAATTTCATGTTTTGAAGATAGCAAACATTCAAACAATATAGTATACATTATCTTCGTATTTGGCACGATAAGGTAGATCACGATGGACGAACTTTTACCGCAATGTTTAGGCGAGTTTTTTGGAACACTGATGTTAGTGGTTTTAGGTGATGGAGCAGTAGCAAGTGTTTTATTGAAAGAATCCAAAGGCTATCAAGCTGGGTGGATTGCGATTACCACAGGCTGGTTTATTGCGGTTGTCATGGGCGTTTTTGTTGCGCAATCCGTTGGTTCACCGAATGCAGATATTAACCCAGCTGTCAGTTTGGCAAAATACGTATGGCATATTTATACGTCAACGCAGACACTTGCATTTATGGCCGCGCAATTAGCTGGTGCTTTTGTAGGTGCAATTTTAGTTTGGTTAGCTTATTTGCCACATTGGAAAGGAACTGCGGACGCTCATTTTAAATTGATGGTGTTTAGTACAAAACCAGCAATACGTTCTTACCCATGTAATTTGCTAACAGAAATCATTGCAACCGCCATCCTTGTGATAGGTGTTGCAGCGATTTTTGGCAAAGCAACACTGAGCGGGCCTGTGAGCGGTTTAGGACCTTATCTGGTGGGGGTATTGGTGTGGGGCATAGGATTGTCATTAGGTGGCCCAACGGGTTATGCCATTAATCCAGCACGTGATCTGGGGCCTAGATTAGCGCACGCTGTGTTACCCATTCCAGGCAAGGGTGATTCAGACTGGGGGTATGCATGGATCCCTGTTTTAGGCCCATTGTTGGGCGGTCTTATAGCCGCTTGGATTTGGTATAGGCTGCTTGGCTAATAGTTTAATTAACGTCAATATTGCAAAGGGCCTGTTTCATATCTCTAAACTCGCTGCAAAAGCAGCGTAATCGGCTAAAATCATTGCAAATTTTCATCAAATATAACCCGATATTTTCCTTATTTTCCTTGAACTTGCAATGACCTTGCCTCAAAAGTTGTTTATATATTGAACAAAGCATGTGTTTTGTGTAAAATAGAATAAAATTTTTAAAAAACGAGGAAAATGTATGCGATCGAGTTCTACAGAGCCAACATTAGAGTCAAAAGAGCAAAAAAACGATCAAACCAACCAGACGCCGCTTAAGCGTCGCCATGACTTAGTACCCTCCGAAGCAAAGCGCTCACTAAAACGTCACAAAATTACGCGGCAAGGCGAAGAGGCAAGCGCGGCAATTCTAACTCCTATGGATATTCAAACACCTGCCATGACTATTGAGTTAGACATACCAACTTTTGTATCATTGTCCCTTAGTCAAAGAACACCCCTAATCTTTGCGAAAGTAAAAAAATTATTTGATGAAAAAATTTCTGCGGAAGAGAAAGAAAAAGTCGCTGAAGACTTTAACACATGGCATGCTGCTGTGGCTGAGTGTTTACGCCAACAATACAATGGCAAGAAAAAGAAAAATTGTCGGTCAATATCCAATTGGTGCCAAGCATACGATAATTTACAACGTAGCAATGATATTTTATATTTAATGGTAAAAAACCGACAATTCGATTTATTAGCCAAGATTCTAGCACAAATAACGCAGCTATGTGTCGAGCAATGCAAGAAGAAAGAAAAAGCCCGGAATGGAAAACGAATATATGAACGCCTCCTTTGTGATTTGATAAGCTCTCACGAGGCTTCTTCCCTAGAAGATTTTCAGAAATTTTATGAAAAATTCGAAGAAAAGCTTAATTTGTTATCGACGGATACTGTCGAAATAAAAACTACACATAACCGCATAAACAATCCTAGCATTCTCAGTAACTTAATAGAAGATCACCATATAAGTCCTAATAAAATTGAATGGCTCTTACAGAAAATTAATCTCACTGAAATAGAAAATAAAATGCAGTTAAACCTCCTCTACGCAGCAATTCTGCCTTTCAATGAGATTAACAAGCTGAACAAGAACCAGCGGGAAGAGGAGCGCGAAGGTCGGAAAAGAATTCTATTTTATTTGCTAGATCATCTTTCTTTGGAAGAAAAAACGAAGCAGAATTTTTTTCTATGGATTGTAAACGAAAACGTCTTCTTGCCGGTAGATGTGTTTGATCGTCTGCATGAAAAACTTAGCATCAGCACTCAGTTAGCACAAAGCAGTGACAAGGATTCCTATATAAACATAGCTGCTAATATAGCAAGAGATAGATCCTATAATGCCTATAAAGAATGGATATCTTATATAAATACAAATATAAATACAAAAGGGGATGAAGAATACAAAAAAACTGTATACCAGTCTTCTTTTAACAGAATAATTGGAAAATTAAATTCAAATTTTCACGAGAAAGTAAAGATACTTGGCTATCTCTTAACACAACACAGAGAATTGATACTGGACGATGATAAGTTGGCGAATCTTATTTCTATTGTGTCTAATTTAGTGCCTATCAAAAACGCCCCGGATGAGGATAAGGAAATAGATCGCAATACTGCACAAGACATTGTGACCCTTTTCATTAAACAAATTACTGATACTGTACGTCTTGATCTTGATAGCAAGCAGAATAATTTTGATTTGCTTTTTTTAGGATTACAGGAAGCAAGTAGTAAGGATCGCGCAAAAACAATTGAGTTACTCTATTTTGAATTCATTAAGAATGATAACAATAATCCGGAGCTGTTTCTTAAATCTTTCAGCAAATACATATGCGAACAGCTATGGATGCATGATCATCTGTGGGAAAATAGGGACTGGAGAGATAAGACTCTAGAAACAGAAAAAGAGATAATAAAAATAATATTGAGCAAGTCAAATATAAATCAAGGATTGCTGATTAAATACTTATTAGAGTATATATTTGATGCCAGCAAAAGCAATCAAGCAACACAGATATCACCTGAAGTACTAGCTGAAACGCTGCAGTTATTTATTTCGGAAAGAAACGTAAATGCTGCTAGTCAGCCAATCAATTTAAATTTAACGCCTTTCATCTTGGCGCTAAAACACTCGAACCACCCTGCATTATTTTTTCAGATAGTAACTTTTGTCATTCAAAACCTATATTTAAAAGAAGAAAGTTTCGTCGGCCAATTGCCCGGCACAGAAAATCCACCTATAGCTGCTTTGATCTCCATTTCACATGGTTTCTCACGGAGCAGTCCGCATAAGCAAACTTTAATTAATATTTTTGATTTTTTAATATCTAATGCACCTTCAGTCATGGATGTAGAAATAAGCAGAACAATGAATGCTCTTAGTGGCCGCCGCCCCCCCGTGCAGTTTACGGGAAACATATATGCATATGTTCTGATGTATAAAAAATTAGTGGATGAAAAAGATTACCTTAATTCTGTTCATTCTATCATTGAGGATGAATTGCGTAAAAGAGATGAAAACAAAATGCGGATTGCTGAACCGCATGTTGTGCGCATGTTACAGCCGAAGAGACCACTTGTTGCAGTTCGAGGATTTGATGGGCAAAATGTACACACTCGCGATAAACACAAGGCCGTGATGGAAGCAGCCAAAACATTAGTTGAGCTATTCTGTCAAGGTTTGCAATGTAAAAAAGAAGACGAAGAAAAAGCCATACGCGATAAAATGACTGAATTTGCTAGAAAAATGATAGCAGCTGTTTCTTTGCCTATATTAGATAAAATGGAACAACATGTAAAAAACGAAGCGCGAGAAGGCTTTGCAAAAAAATATAATATTGATCCTACGAATATAACAAACGAAAAGAAACAGAAGATAGATGAATTTGCTGAACTGACGTGGGAGTTCGAAAAAGAACACTATTTTTTAACCAAATCAAAGCTTCCATGTGAATGTGTGCACCTGAGTACAATAATGGCCATGCTGAACAACGGATGCTTTTCGAGGTCTATGAAAAAAGAAGATCTATTATCTTTAAACATCTTTCTTTATTTAACAAATACAAACCCGTCATTATTAACAAAAGAACAAGAAAAACAAATAGCATCATTTAAAGAAAAAATACCGTATACGCCATTTCAAATGCTGGTTATTGTTTGGTGGGCAATTCACGATACCGAGAGATTAATAATGGAAGAAAAGCAAGATATTACTGAATTGCGTAATGAATTGATACAACAACTATTTAAAGGTTTATCTGAAGCTTGGCAAGGTCAAGGTGGCCAGCCTGTTTGCGCATGGGGATTTTTGTCTCGGATTATGGAGGTATTAAATGGAAAGCATCAGGATGTAAGAATTCCCAGCATTGAATTAAAAGACATGCCGCAATTTGTAAGAGATAAAGCAGAAATTATTTTTAATAGCTATCATCATGAAGAGAAAAAAATTTTCTTTCAGCAACTTTTTGCTGAAAACAAGCTTTTTGGAGAAGATATTTCTTCATTTAATTTGCCAGAGAAGTTTATGGAAAAAAAAGAAGGAAAATTATATAATGAAATACGTGCAGCATTTAAAGATTTATCTTCAAAGGAAGAATTTGATGCTTATTTTGATGCCTGCAATGTCTTAGAACGTGTTCCTGATTTATACATAGAAGCTTGTTTTATTGCATATTATCAAAAGAAATATGCTGAATTGTCCTCTTCAGAACAATCAAAAGCAAAGACTATCATAGATGGAAAAACAGTACTACCCGTAGAATTTTTGCAACAACATAAAGAAGAGTTTTTGAGAAAACCGTTTATTCAACACATTTGCGTGCAAGCAGAAAGACCATGGCCCAATGATCAGGATGAAAATGCAGACATCCTTCGAAGTGAGAAAACATACAATCAATTATTCATGAAAAAGATCGGTAAACGTTTTTCTTTGCCGTTGTTGTTTGATTATTTTGATAAGCCAATACAGAAACGAGATGCAGATGTTGAAATGAAAATTGCTGATTCTTCTCCATCACCTGAGCATGCTAATAGAGTGCCGGCGGCATTAAGGCTGTTTCAGCCGCTGCAACAGCCCCCTCATAGAGAAGAAAAACAAAGGGAACAAAAACATTCGCTTAACAACAAATAACTGCGTATGTGGATGAGAACATCGTATAGCTTTTCTTTTATTCAAGCCATGAATTGATTGCTTCTAAATCTTGTTGGCTTAACGTACCGGCCGCTTGTTTTAAAGCAAGCAGATTATTGACATAAGCATAACGATCGCTGGCGTATTGTTGTTGTGCTTGATAGACATTTTGTTGTTGGTTGAGTACGTTAACAAGAATTTCTGTGCCTACTCTATATTCGGCTTCCATTCCGTGGAGTGAACTGATGTTGGATTTAATGGATTGTTTGTCAGCTGCGATTTTGCTGATGCCTGCTACTACATTTAAATAATTTTGACGAGTTTGTGTGAATGTGCTGCGTAATTGGAGTTCGAGTTGTTGTATGGCTACTTCATAGTTATATTTTGCTTGATTGGTTTCTGCAACAACTAATCCGCCTTGAACCAACGGAATATTCAGATTTAACGTTGCTAACGTAGTTTGTGTTCTGCTTGACCCGTTGCCGCTTACAAGGATGCTTCCATTGGAGGAATTATAATAATTATTTTCATACGATCCTTGAATATTCAACGTGGGTAAATGTCCACCCCATTGCTGTTTAATGATATCTCTGTAGGAATTCGCTGAATATTGTGCGGTTTTTATTGACCAATTTTGTTTGCCCGCTGTTCGGACCCAATTATCAATATTAGCAGGTTGTGGTTTAAGTAATGGAAAATTATCTCGTAGCCTTGCCAAAAAGGGATAGAGTATACCCGTAATGGCACGTAAATTTTCTTTGTCTGTTGCGAGTGTTGCTTCTGCTGCAATGTAGTTGGCCACCGATGTTTCGTAAGATGCGCGAGCTGTATAGACATCGGTAACTGTTTTTAAGCCGACACGGTATTGTTGTGTCACTTGTTCCAGTTGTTTGGCATAAGCAGTGCGAGTTGATTTAATGTAAACAAGATTATCTTGATCTTTAAGGATATTGAAGTAAGCAGATGTAACTCGAATCATTAAATTTTGGGTAGCGGCGCTCAATGTTGCATCGGCACCTTTTGCAAGCGCATTTGCGCTGGCTAGCCCCGCGAATTGACTAAAATCAAAAACAGTTTGTGATAAGTTGAGCGTGACATTGTAGCCACGTTGGGTAGTTGTCGTATTAGTCGATGCCGATCCTGATGCGGCAATCCGAGTGATATTGGGCCCTTGACCCGTAATAGATGCACTAGGTAATAAACCGGCTAAACTGATAGGTACGCCTTCCCGTGTTGACAGTCTTTGTGAAATGGCTTGTTGATAGGTTGGATCACTGACAAGCGCTTGCCGAAAGACATCCATTAAATCAGCTGCTAAGCTGTGCAGGGGCATGCATAAGGCAATAGCGAATAAGAATTTTTTTTTCATTATCCATGTTCCTTTTTATAAAAATCATTTCTAACCTTTCTTTCTCAAAGAGAGAAAAGAAAGTTCGATTGCCAATTTTATCGCTGCGATTAAACTTCCCGCATCTGCTTGCATTGTACCTGCTATATCCAGGGCAGTGCCATGATCAACTGAGGTACGGATGATCGGTAAACCGAGTGTCACATTCACTGCATTCCCGAATCCCATATATTTTACAACAGGCAGCGCTTGATCGTGATACATGGCAAGCACCGCATCTGATGTGGCAAGTTGTTTTGGAGTAAAGATTGTATCGGCGGGTAGAGGGCCTATTACATTTATTTTTTCATTGCGCAATACAGCAAGCGCAGGTTCGATGATATCTATTTCTTCACGACCAAGATGACCTTGTTCTCCTGCATGTGGATTTAAACCACACACTAACATTCTGGGTTCCATGAGGTTGAATTTTTTCTTCAATTCACTATGTAATATACGCAAAAGATTTTTTAATTTTTCTTGTGTAAGCGCAGCAGGAACCTCCGATAATGCTAGATGCGTCGTTGCTAATGCAACCTTTGTTTCTGGCGTGACAAATAACATAATGGGTTGTTTAACATGGCAGCATTTCGCTAAAAATTCAGTATGACCGGTGAATGTTATCCCGGCATTATTTAGGATGCCTTTATGCACGGGGCCTGTTACCAGCGCATCACATAGTTGCTGCAAACAATAATGTGTCGCTAATTCTAGACATTGAATAACATAGTGTGCATTCTCTGGATTTAACTGTCCCGGGATGCTATGTGTTTTTAACAGGACTGGAATTATTTTTAATGTTCCAGGTATATGAGAAACAATAGGATCTGTTTGATGAAAAGGAATCAGTTTGAGCGGCAAATCAAGTTGTTTTGCACGCGCAAGCAATAAATCGGGATCGCCTACAACAATTAATTCAGTCGCCCATGGTTGTTGCGCAATTTTAACGGTAATGTCAGGGCCAATACCCGCAGGTTCACCTGGTGTAACGAGAATTCTATTCATTTTCCGGATGCATATTAATAATGGCTTGAGCGCGCAGCTTACGTAACCATTTTTGTAGGGCTTCTTCAAACTTACGCTCATAGACAAGTTGTTGTGCTTGTTTTTCAGTGGGCATAGCAGAATTTTCGCCGTTGGTTGCATTACGCTTACCGAGCAAGCGCAAAATATGTAATCCATTGGCTGCTTGAATCGGATCTGTTATTTCACCTGATTTCATTTGGGCGAGAGTGTTTACAAAAGCAGACGGTATTTCTGCTAATTTTCGCCAACCTAGATCATTATTTTCCATCGTATTATTGATGATAGTCACGTCAGAATAAGGTGTACCTTGACGTAATTTTGTTACAATCCTATCAGCTTGTTTTTTTGCAAGCGTGATAGTTGTCTCGGTGGCATTTTCCGACAAGGGTAATAAAATATCTTCCACATGATATTCTGTTGCGGCAGGTGCGGCTGTTTTTTGGATATTAGTACGCATAAATGCTTGTATATCAGCAGGAGTCATCGTGACTTTTGGCGCAACTTCGTGTTGTTGTAGTCGTTGTATCGTGATTTCATCACGAATTTCTTGACGATATTCAGCGCGAGTTAAACCTTGTCCTGCTACTTTTTCATAAAGTTGCGCAGCAGAGAGATTGTTGCCTTGCGCGATATGGTTGATAGCTTGATCAACTTCTGTATCGGTGGTATGAATTCCTATTTGCTCGGCCATTTGTAATTGTAATTTACGATTTATTAATTGTTCTAAAATCTGTTTGCGTAATATATCGGGTGCTGGCGGCGGTATATTCGTGTTAGACATTTCTTTTTTAGCGGTGGCCATGGCTTGATCCAGTTCACTTTGTGTGATGACAGTATCGTTAACGACGACAATAATGTGATCGAGTGATTGCGCGTTAGATGCTATAGCCCATGTTGGGTTGCTAAACAATAACGCTATACCTAAGATCATAAACCCAAGTTGAAGTTGCTTAATCATTTCTATAATCCTGTCCAAAATTTGTTTGATAACCTGAAACACTACTACTGAGTAATTGACTGGGATCCGCATTACCGTAATTACCTAAACCCTTTAAAGAGAATTGAATAAAGAATTGGGTATTGTACTGATAAGTATTGTTAGGACTTAAATTAGTAAAAGCACGGCCCGCAACAAAGCGCACAGCCCAACAGCAGCTGTCGTATTGTAAACCATAGAGCAAGTTCTGGAAATGGTGGTGGTTCCAATTCTGGGTCCAGCGTGCGATTGTGCTCCAATCACGCGATATCGGCCAGGCAACAGATAAATCGGTTTGTGACAAGTTACTGGCGCTGCTGTTGGGGACATTGTTGTTAGGTTGGAAATCGCCACCTCGCAAGAAACTATACCCTAAGTTAATGATTTTTTGATCTTTTTGATAATGGAGCGTAATAGTTTGATTATTGAATTCATTATCTTGTACATTCCAAATGGCATCTCCAATTAAGCTCCAGTCTGGGTTGAGATGGTAGGCCAATACGCCAGATAAAGGGGATTTATTAAATCTATTTTCTAAGTTGTCAGGATTGCTTGTGCAAGTGAGGGGGGCATAAGGCCCCGCACATAAAGTCACTCTGCGAGGAATAAAATAAATAATTTGCCCGATGCCCGCGCGTAATTTTGTATAGCCTGACTGTGAGTTGATTAATTGGGTTGCTATCCCGTAACTGATTTGATTTGCATCGCCAATACGGTCTAGCCCGCTGAAGCGGTTATACGTAAATAATTCATCATAGGTGAGGGTATTCACTGTTGTATCAAATAGAGGGATATCATTTTGGTTTCGATAGGGTACATAAGTGTAATACACTTGTGGTTCAAGCGTTTGCCGGTAAGCAGTATTAAATACATGTGTCTCTCGATCAAAATACAAGCCTGAGTGGATATCAAAAATCGGCAATGCGCGAGAAGGATGGTGTGATGTGCTGGGCATAATATGGTTTAAATCATATTGTGTTAATGCAAATTGTAGCCGTGGATTAAGGTAAAAATAAGACTGTTCGAATGGCAGAGCTATCCCCGGTTGAATATTCAGGCGATTACCTACCGGCGGTATCGTGCTATTGCCTGGCGTATTGCTAATGTCAAAGTGGGTGGCTTCATTTGCCATAAAGTAATCTAAATTGCCTGGCCCATTGGGGTAATCCCCCTCCATTGCTAATTGTGGTAATCGAGTATATTGGTTTTGCACAACAGTTTGATCAATGGGATGCAACGTTTGATAGCCTTGTACCCGACCCAGCAACTTCCAATATTGGCTTTGATAATTTAACTGTGCTTGCTGCAATAGTTGATTTTGCGTTACTTCGCTTAAGTTAGTATTGAGATCAGTTAAATAATAATCATCGCTGACATGATTATAGTCAACGTTGCCGGACCAATGTTCATTTAAGCGGGTATGGTCTTTCCAGAAAAATGAGCTACGACTGTCGCTGGCATTTTGTAAGCGACCTAATTCGGCCTGGATAAATGGGTCAGTTGAAGATTGATATTTTGCTTGATAGGAATCTTTTAATCGAGCGAAAGCTTGATCATTAGGCAGCACTGCAGCAGACATTTCGCCTTGGCTCGTATGTGTTAAATAACGAAATGATTCTGTGAGCTGCATTCCACGTTTGCTTAAGTAAGCGGGTGTGGTGGTAGAGTCAAAATTAGGTGCTATATTCCAATAAAAAGGCGTTCTTAAATAACCGCCCGCTTTACTCGACGTGCCAATGACTGGAGTAAGAAAGCCAGTTTGACGTCGTGCATCAATTGGGAAGTTAAGATAAGGCGAATAGAGTATTGGAATACCTTTTACATACACTCGAGCATCACGTGCGACACCACGACCCGTGTTTTTATTAAGTTGAATGCGGTTGGCTTTTACTTCCCACACTTTAGCAACGGGTGGACAAGTGCTATAACTTGCGTTACGAAATTCATAAATGTTGGGTTGTGCCTGTTTAAATTCGGCTGCATGTCCCCAGGCGCTTAATTGCGAAATTTTACGTGTGGTTTGCAGTTTGTCGGGATGAAGCAAGGGATTATAACGTGGTGTATCTTTAGCGTAGATGGCGGTACGATAAAGAATGTCGTAAAGTGATTGGCCTTTGGTTTTTAAATCGAATTGACCACGTTTGGCTACGACTAGACTATCCGGTTCACGTAGTATGACATCATCTATTAAATCAATAGAGCTTAATTTCCCGGTTGCGGGATCGCGATATAAATAGGCTTTATTAGCAATAATTTGCTGGCCAAAGCGTGTGATAGTGACTTGCTGGCCAATAGACGTACCATGTTGAGCAAAGAGCATGCCTTGCTCACTTGTAATATGAATAAGATGACTGCCTGCTAATTCTTTTGCGTAAGGAAAGGGCTGTTCGAGATAATAGCCTCCGCAGCGATTTTCGTTTGATGATACCCAGCCCAATTCTTTCGCAATGGCTGATTCAGTCAGGGTTTGCGGGTGTATCATGTCGACATGTTGTGTAGCAGCATTGAGAGCAAATGGAAAAAAATTCGCGATAGCAGCGAGCATGAGCATAATGATTTTGAATTTTTGCATTTGCCAGGATTTTCCTAGGTTTGAACGTTGCAAGTTTAACCAAAAGAGGCGAGTGAGGAAATAAAAAGGTGCAAAATACACGTTAAAATGGATAGAATGATGACTTATGAATTCACAATCCGCTTTAGAGGCTTGGTTAACTGAGCAATGCCAGTTAACCGATTATCATGTGTATCCTTTGCTAACCGATGCAAGTTTTCGCCGGTATTTTCGCGTGCAACATGCGGCTGGGTCTTATGTGGCTATGGATGCATCTATAGAAAAACAGAGCTGTATTCCTTTTACCTTGCTTGCGAAAGAATTACGCAAGCAAGGGCTGCAGGCGCCAGAAGTTATTGCAAGTGATTTTGCTAAAGGATTTTTGTTACTAACAGATTTTGGCGATCGTAGCTATTTAAAAGAATTAAAACAACATAATGCGGATGCGCTGTACCTGCGTGCGCTTGATGCATTGGCAGTGTTACAGAGTTGTGGGCCAGTAGGTGATGGAATAATAACGTCGTTTACCGCAGAGTTTATGTACAATGAATTAATGTTATTTAAAGAGTGGTTTTTAGAAAAACATTTGGCATTAACATTATCTGCGCAAACTCATAAAATGTGCGCTACTTTTTTTGATTTTTTAGCGAAGAGCGCAGCAAGTCAACCGCAAGTGTTTATGCATCGTGATTATCATTCAGCTAATTTGATGATATTACCTGATGATAAAGTAGGTATTCTAGATTTTCAGGATGCATTTATTGGGCCTATTACCTATGATGTCGTTTCGCTGCTGCGAGATTGTTATATTGCTTGGCCAGAAAAAAAAGCGGTGGAATGGGTCACTTATTATTGGAAAAAACTGACTTTAGAAGCAGTGTCCGCGGAAGATTTTTTACGGTGGTTTGATTTAATGGGAATGCAGCGGCATTTAAAGTGTTTGCTCACCTTTGCACGTAAATATCATCGTGATCACAATGCAAATTATTTGCAACATATTCCGCGTACGTTAAATTATATTTTGACAGTGAGCCAGCGTTATCCAGAATCTGTTGCGTTCAATCTTTTTTTACGAGAAAGAGTGATGGAAAAATGCGTGGAATGATTTTAGCTGCCGGGCGCGGCGGCAGAATGGGCGCATTAACGCATGATACGCCCAAGCCGTTGATCAAAGCATTGGGAAACTATTTAATTGAATATTCTATTTTTTCACTGATCAAAGCAGGTGTGTGTGATATTGTCATTAATGTAAGTTATCACGGCGAACAAATTCAGGCTGCATTAGGTGATGGTTCACGTTACGGAGTGCATTTTCATTATTCTGTAGAGCCGGAAGCACTGGAAACGGGTGGCGGTATTTTACAAGCATTGCCCTTATTAGGTGATGAACCTTTTATTGTGTTGAGCAGTGATGTTGTCACGGATTATCCTTTACAAACATTACCTACACATCCTGATCATCTAGCACATTTAGTCGTGGTGGATAATCCGCGCTTTCATCCACGCGGAGATTTTTGTTTGAGTAATGGAAAACTGTATTGTGCGGAACAAAATCCATTTACCTTTGCTAATATCGGTATGTATCGCCCCGAATTATTTGCAGATTGTAAGCCAGGTAAATTTCGCTTAGGTGAGGTAATCAGGCGCGCTATTGCAAAATCTACAATAACGGGAGAGCACTATAGCGGTAGTTGGCATAATGTAGGCACGCCAGATGATTTAAGCAAAGTTGCTGCTAGTCTTTAACTCTAACGGGATGCTTGATAGGCTTCGTTGACCCCGCCTTTAGAAAACACAATTTGCCATACTTGCATGGCGCGCGCACGAAAATTGCCTGCACACGATAATAAATAATAATTCCACATGCGATAAAATCGCTCATCATAATGAGATTTTAATGTGTCCCAATGGCGTGTGAAATTTTGCTGCCATGCCATTAACGTGTTGTCATAATAGATGCCAAAATTCTGCCAATCTTCCATAATAAAAAAATCTTCGCTGGTTTCGCCAATTTGTGCAATAGAGGGCAACATGCCGGTAGAAAAAATATATTTTGTGATCCATTCATCTGCGCGAAAAACTGTTTTATTGGAACCGATCGTATGCAATAAAAAAATACCCTCATCCTTTAGGCAATTTGATACTATTTGCATGTAATGACGATAATTTAAATGACCGACATGTTCAAACATGCCTAAGGAAACAACGCGATCAAATGTTCCAGTGATGTCGCGATAGTCTTGATAACGTATTTCGACGGGTAAGCCAGCGCAGTTTTGGGTTGCGTATTCAAGTTGATTGCGAGAGACAGTGACGCCAACTACATTTGCTTGGTATTTTGTGGCAGCATATTTAGCGAGAGCACCCCAACCGCAGCCAATATCTAAAAGACGCATACCGGGTTCTAATTTAAGTTTTTGACAAACCAACTCAAGTTTCGCTAATTGTGCTTCATCTAATGTTTTGGCATTTTTCCAATAACCGCATGTATAGTTCATGCGGCTATCTAGCATCGATGTAAATAAATCATTTCCCAAGTCGTAATGTGTTTTGCCGACATGGAATGCTTGTTTTTTATTTTGCACATTCATGATTTTGGCCAGTGCAATTTTGAGAGCCAACCATTTATTTGTTTTAATATGGTTTTGAACATTAGCACGTAGAATGCGTGCAAATAATATATCGAGAGCAGCGCAATCCCACCATGCATCTATGTAACTTTCACCTAATCCTAGTGAACCTTGATTTAATATGTGCTGATAAAATTGCTCATTGTGTACTTGAATGTCCCAGGGTTGGCTGCCATTAATGGAGATTTCCGCGGTTTGCAAAAGATCATTGATAATGGATTTTGCTATGTTTTTTGCCATAATTATCCTTTGGCGGAAACAATATTAGCTATATTACTACTGTATCAGGATGTTCTTCAATTACAAATTAACTCTTGTGTCGTCTAAGATGAAGCTATCAAATTTACATTTAAATATAGAAGATATTTTCTATAATATTTCGATAGACATTTGATTTAAAAATAACGATAATCAAAAAAAAATCAGCAACTTATCGTTATTTCTGCTTCATCTCATTTTTATTTACACAGGAAAAAATACTATGTCATTAGCTATTGTCTATAGCCGTGCGTGCTCTGGTATTGCAGCGCCTTTAGTAACAGTTGAGGTGCATATTTCTCGCGGTATGCCAGCATTAAATATGGTTGGATTAGCTGAAGCTGCGGTCAAAGAAAGTAAGGATCGAGTGCGTAGCGCATTATTGAATTCTTATTTTGAATTTCCTAATCGACGCATCACGATTAATCTTGCACCGGCAGATTTGCCAAAAGAAAGCGGACGATTTGATTTGCCCATTGCTTTAGGCATTCTTGCAGCATCAGGACAATTGCCACAGGAAAAATTAGCAGAATACGAATTTTGTGGTGAGTTAGCGCTTTCTGGGGAGTTACGAGCGGTGCGTGGAGTGTTACCTATGGTATTAGCGAGCGCACAAGCAAAGCGTGATTTGATTGTCCCACATTGGAATGCTAATGAAGCAGCATTAGTTAAACGAACCAATATTTTTTTAGCAAAGCATTTGTTAGAAGTGTGTGCTCACTTAAAAGGCGAAAGTTGTTTAGAAAAATGCAAACAAACGGTAGAAAAACAGGTTGTTAAAAATAGAGCAGATCTGGCTGAGGTGCGCGGCCAAGCGCACGCAAAACGCGCGCTTGAAATTGCAGCAGCGGGTAAACATAGCTTATTGTTAATGGGGCCTCCTGGTACAGGTAAAACAATGTTAGCCAGTCGTTTACCGAGTATTACTCCATCGTTAACAGATCAACAAGCATTGGAAGTAGCTGCTATTGCTTCAGTGAGTAGTAGTGGTTTTTGTCATGATCAATGGCAACATGTACCATTTCGCGCACCACATCATAGTAGTTCCAATGTGGCATTGGTGGGTGGCGGGCGTCCACCTAAACCAGGGGAAATTTCGCTTGCACATCATGGAATTTTATTTTTAGATGAATTGCTTGAATTCAATCGTAATGTATTAGAATCATTGCGCGAACCATTAGAATCGGGTCAAGTGACTATTTCGCGTGCAGGTTATCAAGCTATTTTTCCTGCGCGTTTTCAATTTATTGCTGCAATGAATCCTTGTCCCTGTGGTTTTTGGGGAAGCACACATAGGACGTGTCGTTGTTCTCCGCAACAAATTCAACGTTATTTAGCCAAATTGTCAGGGCCATTATTGGATCGCATTGATATGCAAATTGAAGTGTCTGCGATGCCTTCCGAATTATTATCAGCAAGAGCAGTAGACAATCACGAGAGAAGTGTAGTAGTAAAGGAGAGAGTTATCTGTGCTCAGCAACGACAGATCGAAAGACAAGGAAAATATAACCAGGAATTATCAGCAGATGATCTGCAGCAACATGGGATACTGGATAGTGAAGCGCAAAAACAAATAAATCAAATCATGAATAAATTTAATTTGTCAGCGCGTGTTTATCATCGTATTGTAAAGGTATCTCGTACTATCGCAGACTTGGTAGGTCATGATATTGTGACAGCCCCGCATGTCAGCGAGGCGTTCAGTTATCGCTCTTTAGATCGGTCGAGATTTATGATAGAAGCGTTTATTTGATTATATTTTATCCAGTCCGGTTTTTGGAAAGGGATTATAATAAATTAAGGTATGAGCATTCTCAATTGGTAGAAGAAAGATGCTATTGATTGATGAAAAGAGTAGGGATACTCGTCATTATAAGAGCAGTGACAAATGAATGTTGCTGTTTTACATGTTGCGTGCTTAGGGATTATTGTTTAGATGTCACTGAGGAGGGCGGCATAATGCCAGTCACGTTTTATCCCTATGAAGATGAGTTAGAAACAAGCACATTAGATGAAAAATTAGAAATATTGCTTGAAGCAGCAGAACGATATAAAGCAGTTGTGTTGGATATCGCAGGCAAGCATGTTGAAACAACAAGCGATGATAAAAAACGCATGGTGCCGCGTGATATGACGCATGCATTTAACTGGGAAGACATTGCCAGAGTGCTACGTGAAATTCGTGAACTTCCGGAAGGTAGTCCTTCTGCTAAACTTTTTAAAGGAGACAGACTAAAAAAATTAGCAGAAATTTATGAAGTGTTGCGTGCAGCTAAAATGGCAAAACTGGAAGCAGTGCGTATTGCTCTCATGAATGAGGCAAATCAATTGCGTGCCGGCGGTTCACAAGTTGCATAACTAACTCATGTTACGCAGTTTTTCGCAGAAAAACATGGAAACTCGGCTTTGTCATCGCGAGTCTTGCGTTTTTTGCAAGAC
>CAZAEO010000040.1:0-16573 GCA_964484285.1 uncultured Coxiellaceae bacterium
AAAAAACTATCAGGTTCAAGTTTATAATCTGGATATCATCTTAGCTGTTGGATATAGGACAAATTCCAGTAAGGCAATTGCGTTTAGACAATGGGCAACTCAGACTCTTAAAGGTCATATTACCAAAGGGTATACGATCAACCGTCACCGCATCAAAACAAATTATGAAGAATTTCTCAAGGCAGTTGATGATGTAAAAGACCTTTTGCCTCCAGGCTCAATTGTTGACAATGAAAGCGTTCTAGAACTTATTAAATTGTTTGCCGATACTTGGTTTTCTTTGGATGCGTATGACAAGGATCAGTTACCGGTTGAGGGCGTGACAAAGAAAAAAGTCAAATTAACAGCAGAAAAATTGAGTCAAGCATTGGCCGAATTGAAACATGTTTTAATTGCAAAAGGTGAGGCAACTAATATTTTTGGTGTTGAGCGCACTAAGGAAAGCATTGCTGGTATTATTGGTAATATCATGCAATCTTTTGGCGGCGAAGAACTTTATCCGACTATAGAAGCTAAAGCTGCGAATCTTCTTTATTTCATAGTAAAAAATCATCCGTTTGTGGATGGCAACAAACGCAGTGGCGCATATGCTTTTGTGTGGTTTTTGCGCCAGGCAAAAATTTTAGATGTTACAAAAATTACGCCGCCTGCCTTAACTGCGATGACTCTTTTAATTGCTGAAAGTGCACCCAAAGAGAAAGAAAAAATGGTAGGGTTGGTCTGTAGATTTTTAAAAGGTAGACAATAATAGATTAGGTCTGTTATTAATGAAAGGGTGTCAAGATGGCGTACATTACCACTGCAGAACAAATAGGCATGGAACAGGGAATGAAAAAAGCTGTTGAAAAAGTAGCAGAAAATTTATTAAAAGAAGGTCTCAAGCCAGATTTTATTAAAAAAGTGACTGGACTTTCGCTCGCAAAAATTAAAAAACTGCAGCAGAAATTAAACCAGAAAGATCATTAAATTATCATCAAGAATTGATAAAAGCCGTGTTTCCACGGCTCATTATTTTATACTGCGGTACGTAGCATCCGATGCTTATTGAGCCATTCATCTAAATCTTGCTTGCGGTAACGAATGGCGCGGCCTAGCTTCATGAAGGTAGGGCCAGGGGTTCTGTTAACACGATAACCATTCATGCGATCCTGACGTAAAAAACTTCTGCTCATTCCAATGTATTCAGATGCTTCTTTTTCTGTAAGAGTATTTTTATACATACTTTGCCTCAGAGTGAATTATAATCGTCCTCTAGCTGCCGTGATGTACAGCAAAGTCCTATGAGAATCAATTCTCATTAATTGATGTCGCTTTGTCAAGCATGGTTGTAAAATAGGCACCAAGGCATGATGTTTTTTAGTCTCGCTGGTTGCCTTCAAATCCTTGTGTTGTATAATACGAAACCATTTTATCCGAGACGTGAGAAATACCATGACAAAAACAATTATTATAACGGGTGCCAGCTCGGGTATTGGGGAAGCGTTAGCAAGACATTTAGCAGCATTAAATCATAATGTAATAGCTGTCGGACGCAATAAAAAAGCATTGGAAGAATTACAAAAATCTTATTCTCAAAATATTAAAATTGTTGTTGCAGATATAACAAAAAATGAAGATCAGCTCAAAATTAACAATGCGCTTGATGCAAAAGATACAGGGGTTTTTCTCGTACATAATGCAGGTGTTGCTGCTCCACAAATGCTTGTTAATCTTTCTGAAGAAGAATGGGATAAGCATTATTTAACAAACGTGAAAGCACCTATTTTTATAACTAAATTATTATTGCCGCATTTAAGAAATGGTGGACGTATTTTAAATATTTCAACTGGTTTGGCGCATGCAGCACTTATAGGAATGACTTCTTACGGTGTTTCAAAAGCCAGCTTATTTATGTGGAAAGAATATTGTAATGCCGAGTTGAATAGCGAAGGCATCGTATGTGGAAGCGCTATGCCAGGTGTTGTTGATACACGCATTCAAGAAGAATTAAGAAAATATAATTTGGATGTATTTCCATCGGCAAATATTTTTAGGGGTTTTTTTCAACGTGATGAATTATTACCACCTGCAACAGCAGCAAAATTTTTGACTTGGCTTTTATTTGAAGTTAAGAATGAAAAATTTATGAAAGGTGATTGGGATATTTACGATGTATCTCACCATCAACATTGGGTAGCGTCAGGTGAAGTTACACAACGTAAATAATGAAAATTCAGGTATTTTCCCCGATAAGAGAGTGACTCAAGGCTCATTAAGTAAATACGCGAAGTGTATTCGTTATATTCATCTTTTTATAACGCCATGTGTATCTTGTCTTCCGATATTTGAATCAAAGGGTTCGGGCGGTGCTTCATTCAGGCTTTTTCGTTCAATTCCCATTAATTTTAAACGTTCTTCTAAACCAGTAGGTGAGATGATAACCATATATTTCAATGGAGAATCGCTTGTCGCGCGGATTTTATGTTTGCTATAAGGTGCAATATATGCAACATCATGTTGTCTAAATAAAAAATCTTTATCATCGATGGTGATTGTTCCTTTCCCTTCAAGACAAATAAAAATTTCTTCTTCTTTTTCGTGAGCATGTTCTCCTACGGTGCCATTTTTCGGTAATTCATGCAAAAAAACAGTATGACCCGTAAGCGGTATGTTCCACGGGCTCACTTTAATGGCAATGCAGTTACCTTTGATAGTGCCTGGTTGCCAAAAGGCATCTCCTTCGCTTGCTTTTACTACTAAGCTTTTATTTTTTTTAGACATAATTACTTCGTTCATTTTTGCAACCTGTTTTTTCTTCATACTGTAGAAGTAGTTGCTAATAATATTGTCGTGCCTTTCAAAGCATATGTTCATAATAATTAATGAGCAAAGGGATTGAGAGAGGCTTTAAAGATAGTTTCTTTAATGTAGTCTCGTAACTCTATATTCATGCGAGTCTTATTTTTACTAGATAAATTGTACAATTCTAGGGCGCCCATTATTTATGAGTGATATGTAATAGTCAATAATTATCTTTTAATCCATAATGCAAAAGGAATTGTTTTGAAAATCGCGCCATTTGTGCATCGCTCTAAAACCAGGTAGAATGCGCCAAAATAATACAGTCCCTGGAAGGTGTTTGTATATGAAAGCGCAATATAAGTATTTAAATTTATTAACGATGCTGTATATGACAGTTAAGTTAATTACAGTTGTTCTTATTTATAAGATTATTTCTTTGGGTCCTTTTTCTGCTTCTGCATCAACTTTGGTGATGCCGCTTTGGTTTGTCATGGGTGATGTGATTGCAGAAGTATATGGATATAAGATAGCTAGACAGATTATCTGGATGGCGATTATTTGCCAATTTATTTTTGCATTTACATGTACTACGTTAATTGCAGTTCCTTCTCCTGGCGGTTGGTTAAATCAAGAAGCTTACAACCAAGTCTTAGGTAATTTACCTAGAGTTGCACTCGCAAGTTTTCTTGCTATTGTGTGCGGCGCATTTATTAACGCTTATGCTATTTCAAAATGGAAAATTTTACTAAAAGGAAAATATTTTTGGTTACGTAGCTTAGGTGCTTCTGCAATTGGTGAATTAGTATTTACTATTATTGCTTATGTTACCGAATTTTTGGGTGTGGTTCCTTTATCAAATTTATTGCATCTGATGGCGGTATCCTATGCGGTTAAGGTTATTCTGAATCCTGTCCTTGTCGTTCCTTCTGCTATTTTAGCGTTTCTTTTAAAGCGAATTGAAGGAATTGACGTATATGATTTTAACGTTAATTTTAATCCATTTAGCATAAGTTTGAATGAAAACGTATTTAAAAAACAAGATCCAATAAGCAATGCCATCATTTTGAATAAATAAATCACCTGGGGAAAACGGCAGTGAAATTTATAAAGTTATATACAGGCAAAGATAATAAGTCTTATTTTGTAGAAGTAGATGCGGGCATTGAAACAAAACAGCCATTGGGTGATTATTCAAAAAAATATCCGGTGACAGGAATGATGTTTCGTCATTTTGAAAAAGGTGCTTCTTTTGATTGGCACAACGCACCCCAGCCACAATATATTATTTATTTGGAGGGGGAAGTCGAGGTCGAAACTAGCGGCGGAGAGAAGCGCGTTTTCAAATCGGGCGATGTTTTATTTGCGACGGATCTTGCGGGCAAAGGGCATATTACACGAACGCTTACCAAAGGAAGATCAGTTATTGTAACAGCACAAGAAGTAAATGAGCTAATTGAATCATCTACAAAAAATGATGGGTCGAAGTTTCGTTCCAAATTATAATTCTGTTGATAAATAGACTCTTATTTTTCTTGTTTCGCTAACATTAGCGCGGTTTTTTCTTTTACAATCGATTCGCTCCCTTGGGTGTATCCAATATCGTAAATGTCGCGGAAGCTCATTCCTGCCAATAATTGTTTGTCTTTTGCAATTTCTGCGGCTGTTCGTACAAGTTCAACTTGGTCTTTGGATGCAATTGTAAAAACATGTTGTTGTTTTTCTCGATCGTATTTTTTAGAAGTAACATGAAACACGGATTCTTTGTCAGATAAATTAAGATAATTAGCTAAATTTCCCATACTGGCTTGACGGATCATTTCTGCATGAAAAGCATTAAAATCATTCAAGTTATATTTGTTATTAATAATTTCTGCTGCGGATAATATAAAAACAGAATTTTTATTGGTGAGCTGGATTGCAAATTTTGTTTCACCCGGAATATTTGATAATTCAATGAGTTCAACTATTTTAAACGGTTTATGACGACGAGTTAAATCTATCAATGTCTTGTATTCTTTGATAATTCTATTCAATAACCCCATTAAGAAACTTTCTCGAGGAGTTAGGGTTGAGTGTTCGTTGTTAATATTCATTTTCGTTATCTCACATCTCCGTTGTCTGTTCTATTGCAGAGCCGTATTTTAGTTGTTTTTTATATTCTACAACAACGCCTAATAGCGAGTGATCTGCAGATAAAGAAGTAATATTATATCCATGAACAACAGGTTTTAGATAGGCTTGGCCTTCATCATAAAGTAATTGCTTTAGAGAAGGAATAGGTTGTCCCGTTTTATATGCGATAGCAAAATCACGATGTTCCGGCTTGATTGAGGGGTCAATGATTAGTGCGGTTCCTTGGCTAAGATTTTCCCAATCCTCTTCCTCTACAATTAATGCATAGGCATTTTTACTGTATTCATAGCTTGTGTTAATAGTTGGATGTGATTTTCCCTTAGAGTTAGGCCAAGAAATAGCTTCGTGCCATGAAATAACAGGAATATTTCTAATTGATTCGATGGGCTGTTTGTATTGCCCTTTGCGTCGTGAATCAGGTAATGGTTCAAGGCCAACCAATTGATTTAAGCTGACAGTAAAGTAGTTGGCTAAAGGGATCAAGGTGGTCAGGGTGGGGTTGGGATTATAACGATTCCGTATTTTTTTTATTGTACTAGCAGGTATACCAATGCGTCTTGATAATTCGTCAGCGCTAATATGAGCTTCCGCCATCAATAAGTTTAAGTTGTCACAAAGTTTGTCAAATGTTGTCATGTCTTGAGTTAATTCTTCTTGATCCTCGAGTGTGGCCATTCTAGCCGTATTTTTTTAGCGTGTCTACCTAATATCGACATTATATTATCCATAAAACCGTATTTTACCGTAAATTTACATTAAAAATCACCTAGTTGTAGATATTTAACAAAAATATATTCAATTGCATTGACATATCGACATTATAGTGACAATATTGCGTCCTCTTAATGATCTTAAAGATTGATGCCAGGAGGGAATACGCTAGGACGATTGTAATTCAATGAGGTGGAGATTAATGCGAGGAACAAAAAACAGCAAAAAAACAACTGGGATAGTGCATTTGGCAAGAAAGATCAAGAAGCTAGAAATGAAAAATATTCAAGACGTAGCAAATATACACTCGTTGTCAGAGTTACTTTATGAGGAATGGCTAACTCTGAAAAACAAACAAATAGCTAAGTTTAAAAAAACAAAAAAATATAATTATTTTATGTGCGTACAGCAAGCGGCAGATGAACAGATAATGATAGGACTTTTTTGTTTGCTTACTCAAAAAATTTTGAATTTTTTAAATGATGAAATTGTAACAAGGTGAGGAAAATATGGGAATACTTGTTTTAAGTAATTCAAGAGGAAAGGACATTCCTTATTCTAGATGGCTAAGTGATTTGAATGAGGAAATTTATTTTTTATGTTCGGCTGACTATGATTTGCAAAATTTAGACTATCATTATAAAAAAGGTTTTTTGCCTTACGAAAATAATGAAGATTTAATTATTGAAGCAGAGAAACTATTAAAAAATAAAAAAATTAACCGAATTATCGCAAAAGCAGAATGTGATTTAATCCGAGGAGGATTATTACGGGATAAATTCAATGTTCCTGGGCAGACATATGATCAAGCGTCAGCTTTTCGCAATAAGTTTAAAATGAAATCTATATTATTTTCGAAAAATATTCCTATAGCAGAATTTTGTTTAATAGATAAAATGGAAAGCGCGATAGAATTTGCTGAAATTTATGGCTTTCCTTTGATTGTAAAACCAGTGGATGCTTCTGGTTCGTTTGGCACAATAAAAATAAACAGCATGGAAGAGTTGAAAAATATTTCTGAACTTAATCTTGTAAATAAATTACTTGAAATATTTGTAGATGGGGAAATGTATCATATCGACGGTGTTGTAATTAACAATGAAGTGAGATTCATTTATCCTTCAAAATATATAACAAGTTGTTTAGCATACCAAGAAAATCAATCTCTAAAAAGTCAACTATTGGAATTTGATAATCCATTAAGAGATCGGCTAATCGATTTTACAAAAAAAGTATTAATAGCTATGCCAACGCCTGAACATTCAACATTTCACGCTGAAGTGTTTCATACACCAGATGATCAGTTGGTCTTGTGCGAAATAGCAAGTAGAACTGGCGGAGGTAGAGTTCGGAAAACCCTGAATTTAGCTTTCGATCTTGATATTGATGAACATTGGATAAAAGCGCAGTGCAACATTTTTTATCCGTCTGCTTATGTATTTCCCAATAAACCTAATATCTTAATTGGTTGGATATTGATTACGCCAAGATCAGCAATCTTAAAGAAATTCGCTGAAGGCTCCTTGCCTGATTGGGTGCTTGAATATCGTCATGTAGGTAAGGAAGGTACAAGCTATAAAAATGCCAATAAAAGTACTGACTGTGTAGCAACTTTTATAGTGAAGGGGTGCTCTGAAAAAGAAATTCAAGAAAGATTGCATTATGTAGATAAATGGTTTTCTGATAATACCGTATGGGAATAAATAAAAATATTAATTGGACATTTTTTAGGACAAGCTATGAAAAAAATAAAGATCGGTATCGTGGGTTGTGGCGCAGCAGGAACGTCGTTTTTTTCACATTTTATTACCGATTGCATTGAAAAAAATATTAGTCAGCTTGTGAGTATTTATATTTTTGAAAAATCTTCGGATATAGCCAGAGGGTTGCCTTATAATTTTGATTATGACTGCAATCTACTAAATAGAGCTTCTGATAAAATGTCAGTTAAACATAATAAACAAGACGATTTTTATTTATGGATACAAGATAATAAGGAAAGAATCAAAAACTTATATCCTAACTATGATTTGCTTGACACGAATTGTTATTTACCCCGTTCTATTTTTGGTCTTTATCTGAATGATACGTTTTTGCAGATCATGTCTCATGCAAAACAAAATAATATTGTTGTGAATGTTGTTAGAGACGAAGTTATCGATGTTAAATTGCAAAAAAACCAATATAATATATGCACAATAAAAAATAATTTTGAAAATATGGATTACGTTATATTGACTGTAGGCCATATACCTTGCGGTAAATTTAAACAATTTAATCAATATGAAAATTTTTATAATTCTCCTTATCCAACAACTCAGCTCGTATCGACTATTAATAAAAATGCAACAGTTGGGATATTAGGTTCAAGATTGAGCGCTATTGATGCTGCAATTTCTTTAACAGAGCATGGGCATCAAGGAAAAATTTATTTCCTATCGAGAAGCAAATTCTTACCTAGCATTAAGTCTACGAATTCTACAAGGTGCATCAAAGTAATTGATGAAACAGTTATAAAAAATATGCACGATGATTATCCGATCACTCTCAAAAATATTATGAAGATCATTTCTGATTTAGCATCTTATTATAATGGTGAAAAATCTTATTTTTATAAATGGTTAAAAAGACCAATAGATCCAATCAAATTTTTACGCCATGAATTAAATGAATATGAGCAAAAAATCAGACAAACATGGGATGCTTTGTTTCTTGATGGCAATAATATAATTGAATTCATTTGGAATAAGCTATCCACCAAAGATAAAAAATGGTTCTTGCATAACTATCGAAGTAAATGGTTATCTTATCGGGTTGGTATACCAAGGAAAAACGCAGAAAAAATTTTAAACTTATTAGAAAAAAATCAGCTTTCTATCATTAGGACAAAATCTATTCCTTC
Source organism: uncultured Coxiellaceae bacterium (assembly GCA_964484285.1). Lineage (GTDB taxonomy): Bacteria > Pseudomonadota > Gammaproteobacteria > DSM-16500 > DSM-16500 > CAZUQP01. The sequence continues at coordinate 8,528 of CAZAEO010000040.1, forward strand.
ATATCAAGATGAAAGCGGAAAATTTTTAATAAAATGTTTAGAAAATAATACCGCTATTCACATAGATTACTTAGTCAATGCGACAGGCGCACCGTTAAAAGTGGAAGATATGGAATCTTCTCTTATTTCCAATGTTTTGTTATCCGGATTAGTGATGGCACATGAGTTTGGAGGTATAGAAGTAGATTTTTCTACTTCCGCTGTAATTAATAATCACGGCAAGGTTGTTGATAATTTATATGCGATTGGATCGATTACATCAGGGGTATATTTCTTTACTAGCGTTTTAGCATTGAATATAAAACACGCATTTCAAATTTCTCAGAAGGTCGTGGAAAATATTTTAGAAGTAAAAAATGAATTTCAATTAATAGGAACATAATATGCACTTGTTGCTTGCTCCGGAAAAGGTCATTACCTCAACGTTAAAAGAAACTTGGATAAAGTCGGGTTCTAAGAACATGATTTTATTTACTGCGGGTGACAATCAAAGCTATTGTGATTTAATGCAAGATTGGAATGGGAAAATATTCAAGCACATTGAATTTTTTAAAAATTATGCCACGAATGATTTGATAGGATTAAGAGCTACTGAATTAGCAAAACAATATAAAATTTCTCGTATTATACCTATGGCGGAAGCCGATATTTTGCGAGCAGCTAATCTACGTGAAAAATTAGGCGTGGAAGGACAATCAATAGAAAACGCTATTTTGTTCAGAGATAAAATAGCAATGAAAAGATACGCGCAGCGATATGATATTGCTGTGCCAAAATTTAAGTGTATTAAAGACACGGTTGATATAATAAATTTTATTGAAGAAGTAGGTTACCCTATTGTTATTAAACCTATTATGGGAAGGGGTTCATTAAATACTCTCGTGATTAAAAATGAACTCGAATTATGTGATCTATTGAATTCAGGTCTTATTAGTGATACTAGCCGCTATTCAGATTTACTTGCAGAAGAATTTATCGAATCTGAAATTTATCATTTAGATGGATTACAGTTGAATGGAAAAGTCACAGTGATGAGTGTTGCTAAATATATTAATAATTGTTTAGCGTTTGTTAATGGTGCATATTTAGGAAGTTATACATTAAGTAGTGATAATCATTTAAAAAATAAACTTTTGCAATTTGGTTATCATTTACTAGAATCGGTGTTTCCGCTGCCGAAAAATTCATTATTTCATATTGAACTTTTTGTCGATAAACATGGAAATATCAGACTTTGTGAAATAGCATGTAGATTAGGTGGTAACGGAATTAATGACGAAGTTATGTTGCAGCAGGGGATAGATATCAAAATGGAATATATTCGTGCGGAATGCGGGTTGCCATTTTTTTCAGAGCAGGGCACATTATTTAGTAAAAAAGCGCATATTGCAGCTCGTGTTCTTATTCCGCCGGAAGAGGGTAAACTTTTAGATATTCCACAGCAATGTAATTTGAATGGAGTTTTACGCTATGAATCAAGGGGTAAAGCAGGAAATAGCTATCGGAAAATGCAAATGAGCAATAATGAAATTGCAAATTTTTTGTTAGCGGGGGACAATGAGCTTGAAATTCAAGAAAAAATTAACGCGGTAATTTCTTGGTTTTATCATCATGCTAAATGGGAAACGACATAATGTTTTACAGTCCACTTAAAAATTCAGTGTTCCGCGCAGTGTGGCTAGTCATGTTTTTTTCAAATGTGGGCACGTGGGCGCATACAGTAACTTCTTCTATATTTATTACCACGTTAACGACGTCTACTATATTGATTACCTTGGTGCAAACCGCATCCATGTTGCCTATTTTCTTATTTTCTATTCCAGCAGGTGTCTTAGCAGATTTTTTTGATCGAAAATCCATAGTCATAGGTGCTCAAATTGTAATGGCAATAGTTGCATTTAGTATGGCAATGATTACGTTTGCAGACAGCATGACGCCTTCTTTATTGATCGCAACGACGTTTTTATTAAATATTGGACTGGCTTTTAACCAACCGGCATGGCAAGCAACGTCGTCTACTTTGGTTCCGTCACATGAAATTAAACAATCGGCAGCTTTAAACAATCTCAGTTTTAATGTTTCTCGATGTATCGGGCCTGCCATTGCAGGGTATTATTTTTCACAATTAGGGCCAGCCTGTTTGTTTATTTTAAATGGGATTTCGTTTGTGGTAGCTATTTTTGTGTTAAATAAAAAATTATTACCCAAAGAAAATCGTACTAAGGTTACTTTTCGACAGGTGCGAAATGGATTTTTAGAAGGGTTCTTTCTTTACAAAAAATTTCCACAAATCAAATTTGTTTTTCTGAAAGCAATTTTTTATTTCTTATTCGCATCGAGCATATGGGCATTATTGCCGTATATCATCATTGTTTACAACAAATTGCCTGACACTAACTTAGGATTACTGACGGGTATGGCTGGCATAGGCGCTATTTTAAATGCATATAGCATTTATTATTTACGTAAACGATTAGCAGACCATCAATTAACAACTGTTACATTGTTTTTATCTGCCATTGTTATTTTCTTTATTGGACAAGTATCTTCGTTTAGCGCTCTGGCTTTGATTATGCTGTTGTTTGGATATTCTTGGTCGATCGCGGTTTCTGTATTTAATGGTATCTTGCAATCGGAATTTCCTGTTGATGTAAGATCAAGACTCATTGGTATGTATTGTGTTTGTTTCGCGGGGTCGCAAGCATTGGGGGGCTATTTAAGCGGTGTGCTAGTGCATACATTTGGATTGCCTCATGCATTGATTGGGATCGCATTTTCTCTTTTTATTATTTTTTCTGGATATGTTTTAAGTATGGTTTTCCTCAATAAAACATTGGCTAATCAGTATGAACCCGGGTAAGTTTAGGTATTTTTGGAATACATTTTTGCCACCTTGTTAGCGATCCCTTTTGCTGATTTACTTGCATGAAAAATTTTCGCTTCTTTGAATAGTTGTTCAATAATATCTGTTAATAATTTGATATCAAGATTTTTATTATTGATTTGCTTGATTTCAAAAGATTCTTCAGCAAAGATCGCTTTTTTTGCAGGGTCTGTTTTTTTATAAGGATGCCCCTTTCCATTTTTCAACCAATCGAAACCGACATCAAACACTTTGCTATAAAATTTTAATGCCTTATCATCTGGTGTGCGTGCCCCTGATTCGTGCTGCGAATAAGTGGAAGCAGGCACTTTGTGTTTCTTTAAAAATGTTTTTGCTGTTTTAAATCCCGCTGCCTTGCGTGCCGCTCTGATGCGTGCTCCTAATCGTATTATAGTTGTCATTTTATTTTTCTCCTGCAATGCACGAAAGTGATCATACGAGAAAAAATTCTCTATGTCTAGCTTAAAATGACGATAAAAATATTGACATATTTAGTGAAATATGAGAATTTGTTCTCAATAGGACATATGCAAGCCTATGCTTGCTTAAGGAGGACAAGCTATTTTTGAATAAATAAAAGGGTCATGATTATGTTAGTTTTACGCCGCACATGTGGTCAATCCATTACAATTGGTAAACATGCAGAAACCATCGTGAAAGTGTTAGGATGTGAAAATGGTATCGTTAGTATTGGAATTGATGCTGATAAAGATGTTCAAGTCGATAGATTAGAAGTGTTTGAAAGACGCCTGCTTAATTTATCTCCAGAAGATAGTATTCGATCGAAAATCCAAAACAGATTGAGCGCTTATGCAAGAAAAATTAAACGTTCATTTACATACATCACACGTTAAGCAATTAAATGGGCGTAAGTGAATATTCGATAGTCAATAGTTGACAATCGATTTCGCATCACTACGCCCGTTATTATCTATACTGGATTAAGGAAATCACATGCGAATCTACGGCTCAATTCACGTTTCATTTTGGGGAAACAATCAAATTCAAGCATTATCAGATCAATCTAAAGTATTGGCAATTTATTTATTAACATGTCCGCATAGTAATATGCTGGGATGTTTCCGTTTGCCTGATGGTTACATTACGGAAGACTTGCGATGGGATATTCAAACTGTTAAGAAAGCCTTTCATGAATTAGCAGATATTGATTTTTTAACGCGTGATGAACAAACAGGATGGTTAGTTATCCATGATTTCTTGAAATGGAACCCTATACAAAACTCTCGTCAAGGGATTGGTATTCATAAATTATTTGAGGGAGTACCTACTCATTCAACCGTATTTAAACCCTTAGTTAAGGGTTTATTGAAGTATGGTGACCGTCTCGAGAAACCGTTTCGTAACCGTTTAGAAACTCTGCAAACATTTCCTGAAACCCTTTCTGAGGATTGTCTTGCAGATAAGGATCAGAATCAGGATCAGAATCAGAATCAGAATCAGAAAAAGATATTTATGTCGGGTGAACCCGACGTTCATTTACTTTCTTCTGAAAACATTGATTTTGATAAACCCAAAATAATTTCTTTCAAATCGCAAGCAGAAGAAGTTTTGCAATTTCTGAATGAAAAAACGGGAAGAGCATACCGACCTGTAGAGGCCAACTTAAAACTTATCATGGCACGGCTGAAATCAGGCGCATCACTGGCAGAATGTTTTCAAGTCATTGCCAAGAAAACACGTGAATGGAAAAGCGATGCAAAGATGGTGGAATATTTGCGCCCTGCAACACTTTTTAACGCGACGAAGTTTGAGCAATATGTGGGTGAATTAGTGCTGCCAAAGCATGGAGAGGATAGCGTATGAATACAAGAAAACTATGTCCTGAATGCCGACAGACAATTACAAAAAATGCAACACATTGTTCCTGTGGTTGGAAATTACAGAATACAACTGCAACCAAAAAAAGAGATGACCGTTGTGCATATACGCTCGGCGAACGACGTTGCCCCTTGTTAGGCGTAAGTTCGCCATTTTCTCGTGGAAGTGTTTGGTATTGCAGTGGACATGCAAGTGCACTGGATGACCCATTGAAGTGTGAAATGATTTTACGTGATGCAGGAATGTATGAAAAAATCCTAAAATCCCGTAAGGATTTGCGAGTCACGTTACTTGAAGAAATGAAACAAGGTGAACTATCATGAACAGCAAAGATCAACTGGATATGTACATCGAAAAACGATTGGAAGACTGGGCTAAATGGTATGGCAGTGATAATCACAATTTAGGTTATGCCAGACGCAATATTCTGGCGCGTATTAAAGACGAAGGTGGGTTACTGAATAAAGCAACAGGACATAAATTATCTTTAGCCAATCTTGAAGCAGAAGAGATAGAAAAATTATATTTGTATTTATTGATGCAAAATAAAAAACGCGCAGAAGCTTTGCGTATTCGCTATCATTTTCCATTTGATCATGAAATTAAAGCGGTACACAATGGATATTCGAGAGCACAATATTACCGTAATTTGAAATTAGCACATGAGTGGTTAAGAGGATTTTTTAGTGCGCGAAAAAATTTTTAATTTAATTCTTTACATGTCTCATTTTGTTCGGTATAAGGTAGCTATGATGTTGTAGTTATAAATAAAAAGCCTTCTCCAAAACAGAGAGGGCTTTTTTGTTTGTGGTCATTCAAAGCCAGGCTTTTTAGAAGGTCTGGCTTTTTTATTTTCTGAGGTTGTACATGCTGAATAAAATCAAATTGACGTTTTCTTATTTTTCTATTTTTCTTTTTCCATCATTGGTATTTGCAAGCGGTGAAACACCGGTGAGTGACGGGTTAAGTTACATTACGAGTGCGATGTATGGTGCAACGGGGATGGCCATTGCAACGCTTGCTGTCATGATTGTCGGTTTATTATGTCTTGGGCATGTTCTCCGATGGTCGGCACTCGGTTATACCATAATGGGTATTTCTATCATTTTCGGTGCGGGTTCGATTGTCCGAGGCATCACGTCCTTAGTGCATAACATGTAAAAACTGCTATGAAAGATGAATATGTTATTGAGGTCGATCACTTAGCGATAGGGTTGACGAAGGCGCCGATGTTTATTGGTGTCAATCTCCGCTTATTTTTTTCTAATTTAGTTTTATGTGTGCTGGTGTGTATTGATGCACATACGGTTTTAGGTATACCCCTTTTTTTGATGTTGCATCTTTTGTTTGTGAAAGCGTCTTTAAAAGAACCGAATTTCTTATTCATTTATTTGAAATCATTTATTAAAACACCGCCGGTATTGAATTATCACTACTGGGGCAAGACCAATAGTTATGATGTGTGGTAACGCGTATGTTAAGAATGATTGCTAAAACCGATTGGCGATTGCGAAGTGAAGAGCAAGCCTCTCGCCATATTAATATTGTATCGCATTATTCTGACGATACCTTGTTGGATAAAAGCGGAAAGCTGATCCAAATTATTAAACTTCAAGGTATTGATGCCGTGACGGAAGGTGAAGAAACGCTTGATCGCTATAAAAACCGCCGGAACAATTTATTAAAAAATTTCTCATCTGAATTTGCGCTTTACTTTTGGGAAGTGAGACGAAAGAAAGTGGTTTTTCCGGAAGGGAATTTTGAATCGGGTTTTGCCCATGATATGAATGAGGCTTATAAGAAAAAAATAGCAGAATCTAATCTCTATTATACGGATCTTTATCTTGCGATCATAACAAAGCCTGCCGAAGGCATCATCAACCTTGGATTTAATTGGGTAAATTATTTAAATCATGCTGTTAATAAAACTGAAAGACAACATTATTTAGTGAAACAGCACCAAGCACTTTCCAATGCGGCTCGCAAAATTATTAGTACATTAGCCGATTACAAGCCAAGACTATTATCAGTCTATGAAAAAAATGAAATGCTTTTTTCAGAACCGCTTGAATTCTTATCGCAACTTTTAAATTTTGATTCTGTTCCTGTGCCACTTGATATCAACAATGCAGCGATTGCGTTACCACGACATCGATTGTTCTTCAATCACAAAGCGGGTGTAATTGAAATGCGTCTTTCGGATGGCAGCCATCAATTTACAGCGATGTTATCACTCAAAGCCTATCAACCTGTGACTTATCAAGGGATGCTGGATGAAGTAAGTCGTCTCAAAATGGAATACACCTTGACGCAATCTTATCGTTTCTATGATCGGCATGTGGCAAAAACAAGACTACGCGATCAACAAAAAGAAATGCGGCAGACAAAGGATGAATCGATCACTCAAACAGAACAAATCAGCGAAGCCTTTGATGATGCAGCAAGTGGGGAGGTCGGCTATGGGGCACATCATTTAACGATCGCGTGTTTTGCCGATTCTCTGGATGAATTAAATAAAAATATCGCTGCGATTATTTCACGGTTCTCAGACATTGATGTCGTCTCTGTGCGTGAAACCGTGGGGTCTGAATGTGCTTTCTGGGCGCAATTCCCAGGTAATTTTTCTTATGTGCTTCGGGCGGCGGATATTTCCACCAAGAACATGGCTGCGTTCATGAGTTTGCATAATTCTCCAATGGGAAAGATCAAGGGCAACCATTGGGGTGATGCTGTCACTATTTTAGAAACCCAATCCGGCAGCCCTTATTACTTTAATTTTCACTATAAAGATGTCGGTAATTTTTTAGTGTTTGGTGCGATGGGGAGCGGCAAGACCGTATTGATAGGTTTTCTTATTCTGCAAAGCATGAAGTTTGGCGGTAAGCGCATTATTTTTGATAAAGATCGCGGCCTTGAAATTTTAGTGCGAGCGATGAATGGCGTGTATGAACGATTAAAGCCAGGTATCCCAACAGGATTTAATCCTTGCCAGTTACCGGATACATCGGAAAATAGAAAGTTTTTATCATCCCTTTTTAAGAAACTCTTGACCGTCAATGGCGAAACTTTTATTGAAAGCGATGCAGCCTTGATTGAACACGTCATCGATGGCATGTATCGCTTGGAGAGATCAGAAAGACAATTTCGACATATTGCTTCTTTCTTTGGGGCAAAAAAACCAGGGTCACTGCGTAACCGTTTTGATCAATGGCACAGCGATGGGGCACATGCGTGGTTGTTTGACCATGTGAATGATACCTTGAATCTTGATCCAAATATTTTGGGATTTGATTTAGGGCACATTTTAGCGGATACAGACTGTA
>CAZAEO010000041.1:0-16284 GCA_964484285.1 uncultured Coxiellaceae bacterium
TGTTTATTTATGACACATGTTCACCGGACAGTAGTGGCTTACGCTCAGGATGACAGATTTGAAACATTTGCAATTTTTGTCGTGTAGAGGGTAGTTGTATAAAATTGTATAAAAAATTTGCAATTTATATTGCATGGCTATATAATAATCAAAAATTTTAATGTTTTGTTGAGGAAAACATGTTTACTTATCTTATTCAGTCAAAAAGCTCTACAGAACCTTCACTTATACTCGCTATAGCCATACATAAAGATACCATTACAACTTATATGCAACCTGCTCCCAGTAGATGCCCAGAAAAGGTTCGCGATCTTTATCCTAGACCAGAAACAATGAATCACTTTGATAATTGCATAGATCAATATAAGACTAAAGTTCCGCTAAAAATTATTAAAAATGCTGATACTGGTCATGACCAACTACATTATAATTTAACCGTTGAAACTAAAGTAAATCATCAACATTACAAGCATTCTAAAACAATTACCCAAGAAACAGTAGAATCATTTTTAAATCATTTAAAAAAATGTGAAGCGATAAGAAAATTGCCAAAGAATAATTCTTTTTTTTCTGAAGAAGTTCAAAAAGATATTTTACAAAAATTTAATAAGTATCTGCAATCTCAAAATAATAAATTTTTTGTTGCAAGCAATAATTTAGACTATGTAAGCCGCTATCAAGATAATAAAAATATGTTGGAAATGCTATGTATTGCGCAACCCACATTCCCAGGATGTAACGGAGTGTATAATCCAATTCAGCTTCCAACACATAATTTAACTCAATCTACAAATAATTTTATATCACAAGGAATTGTCGGAACTCTTGCTTTGGGTGGATTGCTTGTGTTGGGGTTGTTCTCCCGCTGTTGTTCTCGTAAAAAACGTAATGCTACAGTCATTAATCAGATTCAAAATAGACAATTAACTCTATAAGAGCCTGTTCAATGTCTTAGTCTGTCAAAACTCGCGTTATTTAGGCCCAAGCATCGTTTCTGGACGCACAAGCTGTTTAAATTCTTGTTCTGTTAAATAACCCAACGCAAGACAGGCTTCAAGCAAGCTCGTATTTTCATGCCATGCTTTATGGGCAATTTCTGCAGATTTGTCATAACCAATCTTCGGCGCTAATGCAGTCACTAACATCAAAGAATTATCCAAAAAATAACGAATACGGCGCTCATCTGCCTCGAGGTCTTTGACTAAAAAAGTAGTAAACATATGCATAGCATCAGCAAGCAGATTAGCTGAATTTAAGAAATTATAAATGATGACCGGCTTAAATACATTCAATTCAAAATGACCCTGTGAATCCGCCATACTAATTGCCACATCGTTTCCCATCACCTGCACGCATACCATCGTCATTGCTTCACATTGTGTCGGGTTTACCTTGCCAGGCATGATAGATGAGCCAGGCTCATTAGCAGGCAAAATCAATTCACCTAATCCGCTACGCGGGCCTGAACCCAATAAACGGATATCATTTGCGATTTTCATTAAAGCACATGCTAATGTCTTGAGCGCCCCGCTAGCAAATACGAATGCATCATGTGCTGCAAGTGCTGCAAATTTATTAGGTGCGGAAATAAACGGCAACTCTGTCAAGCGTGCGATTTTCTCCGCTACTTTTTCAGCAAACTTTGGATGCGCATTAATACCCGTACCTACTGCCGTACCCCCTAATGCAAGCTCATATAGCCCAGGTAAAGACCGCTCAATACAACTTAAGGCCGCATCTAATTGCGCAACATACCCAGAAAATTCCTGGCCTAATGTGAGCGGCACAGCATCCTGTAAGTGCGTACGACCCACTTTTATGATTTTCGCGAATTGATGTTGTTTTTCAGCGAGGGCGCTGCGCAATTCTTTGACTGCCGGAATCAAATGATTAATTAAACTTTCTGTTGCAGCAATATGCATCGCGGTCGGAAAAGTATCATTGGATGATTGACAACGATTAACATCATCATTGGGATGAATCGGTTTTTTGCTACCCAATTCGCCTCCCGCCATTTCAATCGCACGATTCGCAAGGACTTCATTCATATTCATGTTCGTTTGCGTCCCACTCCCTGTTTGCCAAACGCGCAGTGGAAATTGATCTGCTAGTTTTCCGGCAATAATTTCATTCGCTGCAGCAACAATTAAGGCGGTTTTTTCTTGCGAAAGCAACCCGAGCTCTTCATTCGTTAATGCTGCTGCTTTTTTCAAAATAGCAAATGCCCGAATGACTTCTTTTGGCATTAGATCATGACCAATTGCAAAATGATGCAGGGAACGTTCCGTTTGTGCGCCCCAATAGACATCGGCCGGCACATCAACTTTCCCCATGCTATCTGATTCAACACGGGTACGATTATCGGTTGTCATTTCTTATCTCCCAAAGATTTTGTTACTAATTCAAAAACATCTCGTGAAAGCGTGTTAATCTTTGCTAATTTTTCTAATGAGTCACGCATTAATTGCTGCCGAGTCGTATCATACCGTTTCCAATCGGTCAAAGGAGTCACCATGCGAGCTGCAATTTGAGGATTTAATGCATCTAATTGCATCACCACTTCTGCTAAAAACTGATATCCAGAACCATTTTTTGCGTGAAAATGAATAGCATTATTACCAAATACGCCAATGAGTGAATATACTTTATTTGGATTTTTAATATCAAATGCTTCATGTTTTAATAAATTTTTCACATGCAGAAATGTTCCTGGTAACTTTGCTGCCGCTTGAACAGCAAACCATTTATCAACAACTAGCGCGTCATGTCGCCATGTATGATAAAACTCGCTCAGCGCGGTTGCACGCTGTGAACATTCGGTATTAGCTAATGCCTTTAATGCAGCAATTGTATCTGTCATATTGCATGTTAATGCAGCTCGAAATTGTGCTAAACATATCTCTTCAGCAATCTGCGCATCGTTTAATAACATTAAATAATGCAAGCAAAGATTTTTTAAAAATCGATTACCGACTTTTTCTATAGTAAATTCATACGTTTTTTGCGCATCACGCAGTTGATGATATATTTCACTCAACATGTTTTTTAATCTATGCGCAATGTTTTTTAAAACAAATTCACGCACAATATGAATAGCATCAACATCTACCACAGCCATTTGCAAAGCCAAATATTTCTCTGATGGAAGCGTTAACATCTCAGACAACAACCACTTATCATCTTGCATGGTTCGCAATACATGCTCAAATGAAGCAATAAATTCATCTGGCACACGCAATGCTTTACCTTGTTGCTGATCTTGAATCAAACGTAAAATCAAATTGACTGCATATTGCTGCCCTGCTTCCCAACGATTAAACAAATCTGTGTCATGCTGAAATAATAACGCCAGATCCTGGTCGGTGTAACGATAGTTTAATTTCACAGGCGCTGAAAAATGCCGCAGCAATGAAGGAATAGGTCGAGCAGGCATAGATTGGAAAACAAATTGATTTTCATATTCTTTGACATGCATCAAATCACTTAACATTTCCTTACCTGATCGATCTAACAAACCCATCTTCACCGGAACATGCAGTGGTTTTTTATTAGGTTGACCTGGCGTTGGTGAACACATTTGTTTAATGTTAAGTGTATAAGTGTGTGATGGTTCATCATATTGATCAGTTACGTCAAGTATAGGTGTACCCGCTTGGCTATACCATAAGCGAAATTGCGTCAAATCCATGCCAGATGCGTCTTCATGTGCTGTGACAAACTCCTCGATTGTCACAGCCTGACCATCATGTCGCGCAAAATATAAATCCATCCCACGATGAAATAATGTATCGCCCACAATAGTCTTAATCATACCAATGACTTCGGAGCCTTTATTATAAACTGTTGCAGTATAGAAATTATTTATTTCAATATAGGATTCTGGTTGGACAGAATGCGCTAAAGGGCCAGCATCTTCTGTAAATTGCACTGTACGCAGACTATTTACCTCTTGAATACGCGCAACCGTTTTGGAAGTTGTATCAGCTGTAAATCCTTGATCGCGAAAAATAGTTAAGCCTTCTTTTAAACTCAATTGAAACCAATCACGGCAGGTGATGCGATTGCCAGTCCAATTGTGAAAATATTCATGCGCAATAACACTTTCTACATGAATAAAATCTAAATCCGTCGCCGTTTCTGGTTTTGCCAACATATATTTCGTATTAAAAATATTTAATCCCTTATTTTCCATCGCTCCCATATTAAAATCACTGATGGCAACAATCATATAAATATCAAGATCATATTCACGACCATATGTCTCTTCATCCCAATGCATGGCTTTTTTGACGCCTTGCATTGCGTAAGCACATTTATCTCGATTACCTTTTTCTACATAAATACGCAATGTTACACGCTTACCTGAACGTGTAATAAAAAAATCTTCCACCCAATCTAGATCGCCCGCAACTAATGCAAACAAATAACTTGGTTTTTTAAACGGATCTTCCCACTTTACCCAATGCCTGCCGCTCTCTAATCCACCTGAAGCAACCAGATTGCCATTGGATAACAAGACAGGATAAGGTTTTTTGTCCGCAATGATTGTTGTCGTATAGCGTGCCATCACATCCGGACGGTCAAGAAAATAAGTAATATGACGAAATCCTTCTGCTTCACATTGCGTACAAAAATTACCGCTGGACTTATAAAGACCGCTTAATGCGGTATTTTCTTGAGGCTTGATGCGAGTTTGGATATCGAGAGAAAACTCAATAGGCACAGAAAAAATAGTCAACGTATGCTGGTCAATACGAAATTGCCTTGTGGTTAATTTTTCGCCATTCAAAGCAATAGACTCAAGCAATAATCCTTCACCGCTTAATAGTAAAGGATGAGAAGATTCACTGCTTGCAGGATTGGCTCGCATAGCAAGCGATGATTTTACGACGGTATATTCTTCATACAAATCAAATTCAAGATCTATTGTATCTACAAGATAATTTGGGACACGATAATCACGCAAATAAATCGGCTGTGGATTGCTTTCTACCATATAAAATCCAGAAAATTAACGTAAAAAACCCTGCATAGCAGGGTTTTTTACCATTACAAAATGACAATTACTCTGATGGCTGGTTATTATCATTCACAGCAGGTGGCGTTGCAGCAGCATCAGCAGCTGGAGCTGAATTAGCTGGCGCCACAGCTTGTGTATTTTTAGTCACGTTAATAGCGTTTGTTCCGGATTGAGTCGCAGCAGGTGCTTGTGCAGCTGATGGATCTTTTGATATATCATCTGCCATCACAACGGTAGTAGCCATAACTGAACTTACCAATAAAGTCGCTAAAAAAGTAGTTTTCATAAAATTCCCTTTGAAAAATTGATTAATACAATTTGCTATAATAAACATAACTGGGTCGAACAACAAGAGTAGAGTGTGAAGAAATGCGAACATACCCTAATTGATTAAAACGGAGTTTTAAGATTTACCGCCTGTTTTGCTCCTTTTTTGCAATGCCTCTGAGCCTACTTGCGCCGCATCTTCTGGTTGTTTTTCCTCAAACAGGGTCATAGAAAACCGTCGACCGCGGCTCTTAATAAAACCTAATTTTTTGGATATATCCTCCCAGAGAGCAAATTCTTTTTTTATATGTGCTTTAACATCCTCACGCTTAATGAATTTTTCTGCTTCTATTAATCTTTCACTTGCTGATTTTGTAGAGTCACTTACCATTTCTCTTAGCTCTATTGCATAACAACTTTTTTCATCTTCTTCCTCAAAAACAAACGGAGACAATTTATCTCTTTCTTCTTGTTCACTAGGAATACAAGTAACATAAGATTCTTCGCTTTGCTTATCTGATTCCGTATCTTCATCAACTATTTTTTCGATAAGTTTATTTAACATAATCCACAGCTCAAAAACGACCTGCGTAACTAATTTGTTCGATGTTTCCTGCGAGCGCAATGCATAATAATCGCCTCGCATATGATCTTTTGTTTTTCCTAGTAAACCATCCAGATTAATCATATTCGAATAATAAGATTGCGTAGGCGGAACTTTATTACTACCTGGGCACACAGTTTTATAATAATCTTCAATCACACCATCATGACCATGCACAAAACGCAGCAAAATAGTGGGATGCGTAAACTCAAAATCCACTGAATTAAATCGTCCTCTATTCCACATTAAACGAACAATCGGGTGTTCTATAGGCACATCATCCAATTGACTTTCATTTTTAAAATGACGGGACAACGACGGATCTTTGATAATATCGCCCAATACTGCTTCATTAATACGATCGATCGTGTTGCCTAGTTCTTTAACATTTGCATCTTTATATTCAATTTTATAATATTCTGCTGCTGCGTGAATGGTTTCAAGACCTACCGGCGCATGCGTATAAATTGTCATTTCCTCAGGCTTGCTGTCAGGTACCACCGTGTAAGAAATAGCGCGCAAGCGAGGTAAATAAATTTTGTCAAGGATACTTTCTATTTCTTCGTGAGCAATTAATTCATTTTCTATTAGCGTTCCTAAATTAGTGAATGATTGATACTGAAAAGGAATAGCCTTATTCACCTGATATTCGCGGCGAAAAAAATGTTCTAAAAATACCTGGTCATGATTTGACAATAAGATTTCCAATGAAACATTTTCATCATATAATTTTTCGATTACCTTGAGAGTAAAATAATCATTATTGCCGCGATCTGCTAATACATCCCCAATCAAACGCACATGCGCAGGATGGACCTTCATGCACTGAATAATCTTGCTGAACTGCTCTAAATCTTGTTTCTCTATATCATCAATGGGTTTTTTATAAATCCGTAAAAGCTCCGCATAATCACCCTGCTTTTCAAGTTCTAACACACCCTCCGTCATTAATTTAAAAATCAAATTCATGGCATTGCCATGCATATCGCCCAATGTAATTTGATCATTAGGTTTAGCTTCACGACAATTCTGCGGGCATTCTTCTAAATTTACCTGAGCAGATATGACTGGATTTCGCAACAATGCCATGAGATTTCCTCGTTTTCACTTAAGAAAATAACGCTTTTTTGTTATCCTTACCTATATGTTAATTGAAAAATGATAAAAATGGTGACCTTAAATGAAAAATATCGATATAAATGAAATCAACAAATTCAGCCATTATGCTGCCCATTGGTGGGACCTCAATGGGGAATGCAAATCCTTACATGAAATCAACCCACTTAGAGTAGGCTATATTCAACAAAAAATAGCATTGGCCAATAAAACAGTCATTGATATAGGTTGCGGTGGGGGCATTTTGGCAGAAAGTATGGCCAAACTCGGCGCAAACGTAACAGGTATTGACATGAGCGAAGCAGCACTGAACGTAGCAAAACTACATCAACATGAAAGCAATACCTGCATCAACTATCAATTAACGACAGCAGAAGACATAGCAGCCGAGCATCCTGAACACTACGATATCGTCACTTGCCTTGAAATGCTAGAACATGTTCCTGATCCGATTGCCATTATCCAGGCTTGCGCCAAACTGGCCAAACCCAATGGTCATCTCTTTTTTTCAACATTAAATCGTAATATGAAATCGTATTTATTTGCTATTCTTGGTGCCGAATATGTCTTAAAACTTTTGCCCAAAAACACCCATGATTATACAAAATTCATTCGTCCTAGCGAACTTGCAACCTGGGCCAGAAAAGCAAATTTAAATATAGTTGAAATGATTGGCATCAGTTATAATCCCTTCACAAAAAAATATCTTCTGACTGAAGATATCTCCGTTAATTATATTGTGCACATGAAAAAATGATTCCAATAAAAGCCATTTTATTTGATCTTGATGGTACATTGCTTGATACAGCACGTGATTTAGGTAGCGCGCTGAATCACTTGTTACAAGAACATCAGCAACCCACTTTACCGTTTCATGCTATTCGTTCTGCCGCAGGCAGCGGTTGCAAAGGTTTATTAAAACTCGGGATGAATATCGACACCACAGATGAACGCTACCCAGGCTTATGTGACGAATTGCTTAACTTATATCAACATTATTTAGTCCATACCACACAACTGTTTCCTGGCATGGAAAAGATATTGTTGTTTTTGGAAAACCAGCAAATCCCCTGGGGAATTGTCACAAACAAACCCGCAAAATACACGATGCAATTAGTTGAGTACTTAAAACTCCACCAACGCACCCGTTGTATTATTAGCGGAGATTCTTTACCTAATCGCAAGCCCCATCCTGAACCTATTTTGCATGCTTGCCAATTACTTCAGCAACAACCAAAACATTGTCTTTATATCGGTGATGCAGAAATTGATATACAAGCATGCAAAGCAGCTGGCAGCATGGCGCTCGCTGCTTTATATGGATACATTCCTGTAACAGAAGATCCTAAAAGCTGGGGAGCAGATGGTTATATTCAATACCCGATGGAGATTATGAATTGGCTTTAGCATGAGCAACAATAGTCTTTGTCTCTGTTAATCTGACCCCTATGTGTTGCATTTCTTTGATCGCATTAGCAATATCACCCGATTTTAATTCTACTCCGCGACAAGCATCTTCAATAACATGCACATTAAAATTCAAATGCACTGCATCTAAACAAGAATATTTAACGCAATAATCTGTAGCAAGCCCCATAATATAAACATCAACCACTCCGTGGCGAGACAAATAATCCCCCAAACCTGTAGCACGCAAATGTTCGTTATCAAAAAACGCACTATAGCTATCTACAAAACGATCTGTGCCTTTATGAAAGATATGCTGAATACGCTCCATGTTTAATTGCGGATGAAATTCGGCTCCATGTGTATTTTGCACACAATGATCTGGCCATAAAACCTGGGATAAACCATGCACCTTAATTACCTCACCCCTTTTTTTTCCCGGATGATTCGATGCAAAACTCATATGATTTTGCGGATGCCAATCTTTAGTTGCCACCACTATATCAAAACAAGGTTGCAACTGATTTGCCAAAGGAATAACCGCATCGCCGTCAGGCACTGCCAAATTACCGCCTCGGCAAAAATCATTTTGCAAATCTACTATAATCAATGCTGTTTTATTCATCTTCAATCATCTTTCTCCTTTTCAACAGAATGTATTATAATCAGCTTTTATGATGAAACTATAGCAAATGATGCATACAATCACTGAACTTTCCCACCTAGGATTAATTCATATTTCTGGTAGTGGCGCTAAGCAATTTTTACAAGGACAGTTGACGTGTAATCTCGAAGAAGTGACCAGCACACAATCGCGTATGGGAGCACATTGCAACCCCCAAGGTCGAATCATCAGTTTGTTTCGCTTATTTTTTTATCACAATAGCTATTACATGCAAATGCCTTGCAAACTGGTTCCCCTAGCCATAAAAGCGCTGCAAAAATATGCGGTATTTTTTAAAGTAACACTAACAGATGCTAGCGATGAATTAAAACAGCTCGGTTATCGAGGAAACACGTTGATTCAATTACCTCATATAGTAGACGAACAGCTCACAACCGATAAATGCATTATCATCAAATTACCTGGCACCACGCCACGTTATCAATTAATTGGCAATTCAGTCATCCCCCATTCAGTTAAACCCGCCACTGTGAACGAGTGGAAAGCCCTAGATATCACCACCAAGATATCCGCTATTTACCCTGAAACATCCGAAAAATTTTTGCCGCACGAAATAGACCTACCCACCTTAAACGCAGTCAGCTTTAATAAAGGTTGTTATACTGGTCAGGAAATTATTGCTCGTATGCAATATCGCGGAAAACAGAAAAGCCGCTTATACCGAGCACGTGTTGTAACAGAAGCCCCCCTGTTACGCGGCAATGATATCTACATAACAGACCAATGCTGCGGCAGCATCGTAGATTATGCCCAAATAGATTATAATCGTTATGAGCTATTAGTGATTGCTCAATTAACTGATGCAAAAACAGCATCACTGTTTATTGATCCTGAAAAAAGATATTCATTAGAAATAATAGAATAGGTTTAAAATGGCAAAAAAATTACGTATTGCTATCGCACAACTTAATCTTACCGTAGGTG
Source organism: uncultured Coxiellaceae bacterium (assembly GCA_964484285.1). GTDB lineage: Bacteria > Pseudomonadota > Gammaproteobacteria > DSM-16500 > DSM-16500 > CAZUQP01. Next base: position 10,024 of record CAZAEO010000041.1, read on the forward strand.
ATATTCAAGGAAATTTAGCTAAATTAATTCACACAGCAAAATCTGCACGCGATACTCTCTTAGCAGACGTGATTGTTTTTCCTGAGTTAAGCGTGACAGGTTATCCACCCGAAGATTTGTTGCTGCGCAAATCTTTTCTTGATGCTGCAAATGAAGCACTCAATACATTTAAGGCTGAAGTAGAAAATATTTATTGTGTGGTAGGCCATCCGCACGCAACTTCGCAAGGGTTATTTAATTCTTGCTCTGTCATTTATAATGGCACTATTGTGGGACGTTATGCAAAACAACATTTACCGAATTATGGCATCTTTGATGAATATCGCTATTTCACTCCAGGAAATACGCCTTGCGTGGTGCCTATCCATGGCATACCTGTTGGTATCATGATTTGCGAAGATCTCTGGCAACCCGGCCCTACTCAGCAAATTGCTAATCAAGGTGCTCGTCTTATTTTGATACCCAATGCATCGCCCTTTGAAATTGACAAACATGAACAACGTCATCTTGTATTGGCAAAGCGCGCCAAATCAGCTCAATTACCTATTATTTATGTCAATTGCGTAGGTGGACAAGATGAAATCGTCTTTGATGGCGGCTCTATGGCAATCGATCAAGAAGGTAAAATATCTCAGTATGCTGGGTTCGGTTGTGAAGCATTGCTGCCCGTTGATATTGAAATTTCCAGCACGCAAACGACCGTTCCTTCTGCTCCTTTTGTTCTTCCCACAGAAGAACAGCGCGTTTACGAAGCGTTAGTGTTAGGCGTAAAAGATTACATTGAAAAAAATCATTTTCCCGGCGTACTGGTTGGGATATCAGGCGGAATTGATTCCGCCCTCACACTTGCCATTGCAGTTGATGCCCTTGGTAAAGAAAAAGTGCATGCCGTCCTCATGCCATCGCGCTATACGTCTGAAATGAGCACAAAAGACGCGCTTCTCTTGATAAAAAATGTAGGCGTTACACATGACACTATTTCAATTGAACCTGTATTTAATAGTTTTCTTGCGAGCTTATCAGCAAGTTTTACGAACACGAAAGTAGATATCACAGAAGAAAATCTTCAAGCACGATCTCGTGGTGTGCTGCTAATGGCATTATCCAATAAATTCGGCAGAATGGTCTTAACCACCGGAAATCGCAGTGAAATGGCAGTAGGTTATTCTACTTTATACGGTGATATGGCTGGCGGTCTTTCGGTCTTGAAAGATGTTTCCAAAACATGGGTATATCGTTTAGCCCAATTTCGCAATCAACTCAACTCCGTTATTCCTACACGCATCATTGAACGCGCACCCACTGCAGAACTTGCTCCCAATCAAACAGATCAAGACAGTTTGCCGCCTTATGATGTATTAGATAAAATTTTAGAACTTTACTTAAATCAAGAGCAAAGTCTTGAAGCCATTGTAGCCTTGGGTTTTGATCAGGTGACTGTAACCAAAATAGTAGATTTAATTCATAAAAGTGAATACAAACGCCGCCAAGCACCGATTGGAATCCGTATCAATCATAAAGCATTTGGACGTGATCGTCGTTATCCGATTACGTCAGAATATAAATCATAATCACGATTTTGTTGCTTCTTGCGCCCAGCCTGGATAATTATATTGCAATACACGTAGTGTATCTTGTTCAGCTTGCAGAAGATGCAATGCACGATAGGATTTCGCCATTATTATCAACGCGGGTAACACAGCAGGCGCGCCCTGATAATGCCGGATCACCAAATTCGCACGATTAGCTGCTGCTACATACGCTTCACGACGATAATAATATTGCGCTACTTCCAACTCATGATTCGCTAAAATATTTCTTAAATAAACCATATATTGATATGCAGCAGGTGCATAACGACTATTAGGAAAGCGACTAACCACGTCAGAAAAATCACCATAAGATTTTTTAATTTGCACAAGATCCCGCGTCGCTAAATCAACCGCAAACAAACGTTCAAATACGCCGAGATTTTGATAATAATTGGATAATCCACGCATATAATATGCATAGTCAACATGAGAATTAGCAGGATGTGCCTGTACGAAACGATCTGCTGCCGCTTCAGCTGAAGCATAATCGCTACTCATATAATATGCATAGATAATATGTAACTGCGCTATTTCAGTATTGCGTTCGTAAGGGTACTGCACCTCTAACGCCTCAAAACGTTTAGCGGCTTCTTGATAATTTTTATCACGCAGCGTAGCTTCCCCTTTTTGAAAAATCTGCGCAGCAGTTTCATCTTTGTAAGTATCAGAAGGATCCGTCGTAGTGGAACAAGCAACCAGCAAAGAACACAAAAACAAAGGAGCGAGCAGTAATTTTATTGTATGTTTAATCATAAATAACCATCGATTTAGAAAATATATGGCGTGCATTGTAAACGAAATTTTGTCATCATTCACGCGCAAAGTATGATTGTTCTATTTGTGAGACATGAATGAGCGAAAAAATCTCTTTAAGCATGACTATTCCTGATGAATTAAAAGGTATGCGCCTAGACCAAGCTTTAGCCAAACTATTACCTGATTTTTCCCGCACCCAGATTCAAGAATGGATAAAAAATGCAAACGTCATAGTAGACAATGCGCATCGTAAAGCACGTGATACTGTGCAAGGCGGTGAAAAAATATCTATTGATGCAATGCCTAAAATACAGCCTGCATGGGAAGCTCAACCCATCACGCTTGATGTGATGTATGAAGACGATACATTATTAGTGATTAACAAACCGACCGGCATGGTTGTCCACCCTGCAGCAGGTAATCCAGACCACACGTTATTAAACGCATTGTTGCATTACTGCCCTCAATTAAACCATTTGCCCCGCGCGGGAATTATTCATCGTTTAGATAAAGATACTTCAGGTTTATTAGTGATTGCTAAAACACAACCTGCATGGATGAGGCTATTGATTCAAATGAAAAAACGCTCTATTACCCGCATTTATCAAGCGATTGTTTGCGGCTTGCTGATCAGTGGGGGCAGCATTGCTGAGCCGATCGGACGTCACCCTTTACAGCGCAAACGGATGACCATTACTGATACCGGTAAAAAAGCTATTACGCATTATCGCATCATAGAAAAATATCGCAATCATACACGTGTTAAAGTGCAACTGGAAACTGGCAGAACGCATCAAATTCGCGTGCATATGGCCCACATCCGACATCCACTATTGGGCGATCAGACATACGGCGGCCGATTACAGCTACCTCGCAATGCATCCCCTGAACTAATTGCCCTGTTACGCACCTTTAAACACCAGGCATTGCATGCATCGGAGCTTGAGCTTATTCATCCTACTACACAAAAACCCATTCACTTCCAAGCACCTATCCCAGACGATATGCAAAAACTGATTGAGGTATTAAGAAATGATATTCATTCAACCTGATTGGCCAGCGCCCCCCAACGTTAAAGCCTGTACGACGACACGCGTGGGCGGTGTCAGCCTAGCACCTTACAATGAATTGAATCTCGCTTTGCATGTAGGTGATGCGAAACAGCACGTGCAAAAAAATCGTACCCTCTTAAAAACACGGCTTGCCTTGCCTAGCGAGCCTATTTGGTTAGAACAAACCCATAGTACAATTGTGGTCCCTGCTACTGCGGATAATCTTGGCAAAGAAGCCGATGCAACATTTGCCTCCGAACCCAATTGTGTTTGTGTCGTCTTGACAGCAGATTGCTTGCCGATTTTGTTATGTAATCGTGCAGGCACTCATGTTGCTGCAATTCATGCTGGATGGCGTGGTTTAGCTAACGGTATTATTGAAAACACCTTAAAAACCCTCGATCTTCCTTCTGGAGAGCTTCTGGCATGGCTAGGGCCTGCTATTGGCCCTAACGCTTTTGAAATAGGCCATGAAGTACGTGATCTTTTTCTAAAATCGCATCCTGATACAGAACAGGCATTTTTACCTTCACCTAACGGACGTTGGCTAGGTGATCTTTATGCACTGGCCTCATTACGCTTGCACACTCTCGGCATTACAAATATTTATGGGAAGCCTTATTGCACCTACTCTGATAAAGAACAATTTTTTTCTTATCGTCGTGATGGCAGCAAAACAGGCCGCATGGCAAGCTTGATTTGGATAGCAGAAAAAATGGATAGCAGAAAAAATTGACTTTCCTATCTAAAATCAGTACTATTTTTACCCATAATTAATCAGTCGGAGTGGTATAATGAACGGTCAAGATAATAATAATCAGCAAAATTTGAATGCACTTCCATCAGTCCAACCTGTTTTAGGCAGAAATGGCAATTTTGAAACTATTCCTCTTGTTGACGATAAAAAAGAAGAACAACCACAAGTGCCTCTGAGTGATCAACGCCCCCCTCGCCATCCTAATACGCCTAGAGAGAATAGTAATGCTATCCTATTTTCTGGGGAAGAAAAGAAAGAAGAAAAAACACAGGAAGAACAATCATCACCCGCATTTTCAAACAATAGCTCACGCCTACGTTTTTTTAGCAGCAACCAACTCCCTGCTCGCCATCCTGGGCAACCACACGAAACAGTCATTGCGCCAACAGAAAACCAAATTGCTCGAAGAGGACCTCGTCGCCCAGGTGGTCTAGGTTCCAGCAATATGACAATAATTGTTGGCTAACCTAATCGCGTCATCAAAAAAACATGCCGTAATACAAAAGCACGACCCTAGTGCTTAACATGCATGAGTAAGCTATACTTTGTCTAATCCATATCGAGGAAACCCGAGATGAACAAAATGATTCAAGAAATCCTTCTCATCCTTTTTCTTATTACAAGTTATGCTACTAGTACGGTTACTTTTGCCAGCACACCCATCAATGCCAGTTTAGCACCCATGTTGCAAAAAGTACTACCCACAGTAGTCAACATTCGTGCACAAATTAAAATTACTGATCTTGCCACTTTAAATAAACTTGAAAAAAATCAACCTCCAAAAGAGAATAACGACAGCGATGAAGCAGTACCTGACAAATTCTTATCCGTTGGCTCTGGGGTCATTGTCAATGCTGATAAAGGTTACATCTTAACGAACGCCCATGTAGTAGATAATGCTGAAAGAGTCATTATTACTCTCAGTGACGGGCGTCACTTTACTGCAAAAGTCATAGGGATAGATAAACCATCCGATGTTGGTTTACTACAAATTCAAGCTAAAAATTTGACTGCCATCGTGCTTGGTAATTCGAATGACCTAAAAGTAGGTGATTTCGTGGCTGCTATCGGCAATCCGTTTGGTTTAAGTCAAAGTGTCACATCTGGCATTGTCAGCGCTCTTGGCCGCAGTACGCTTGGAATTGAAAATTACGAAAACTTTATTCAAATTGATGCGCCGATTAACCCAGGTAATTCAGGCGGCGCATTAGTTGATACGCAAGGACAGCTTGTTGGAATTAATACAGCCATTTTAGCACCCGATCGCGGCAGCATAGGTATTGGCTTTGCGATTCCCTCTAACATGGTTAATAGTGTAATGCAGCAGTTAATTGCCTATGGGAATGTACGGCGCGGTACGCTAGGCATTGGCGCACAAGACATGACCCCTGAATTAGCCAGCGCCTTCAACTTAAGTAACGCCAAAGGTGCTGCCGTTACACAAGTGATACTTAACTCCCCTGCACAAAAAGCAGGATTACAAGTAGGTGATATTATCACTTCGGTTAATGGCGTTGATATCAAAAATGCAAATGATGTAGTCAATATCATTGGACTCATTCGTGTTGACTCTAAAGCAACTATCTCTGTTTTAAGAAACAATAAATCACTCATGTTAACTGCTGAATTATCTGATCCCAAAAAACGTGAACAAATGAATCAACAAATCGATCCTTTCCTGTATGGTGTTGGGTTAAAAGATTTTACTCTGCTGAGCCCAATTCATGGCAGCGTCGAAGGTGTGCTCATCGTTTCTGTTGCCGAAGACAGTAATGCTTGGCACTCTGACTTGCGTCCTGGTGATGTGATTACTTCAGCAAATCAACAAAAAGTGACAACCATTGCCAATCTGAAAAAAATTACAGAGAGCACTAAAGAAAATCTCTTGCTCAACATATTAAGGGGGCCAGGAGCACTCTTTTTAGTGATTAATAAAGAATCTTAAATTTTATATAACAATAGACCTCTCGCATAACCTCCATGCATGAGACAAGGTCGCGGAAAAAATGAGCGAAAAACCGGAGTGTACATAAAAGTACATGAGGATTTTGAGCGAATTTTTTCGAAGAGATTGGCCATGCATGGAGGTTATGCAAGAGGTCTA
>CAZAEO010000042.1:0-16130 GCA_964484285.1 uncultured Coxiellaceae bacterium
TGAGCGAATTTTTTCGAAGAGATTGGCCATGCATGGAGGTTATGCAAGAGGTCTACTCAATTAAAGACATCACAGGCGCATAAGAACGACGGTGAATCGAACAAGGCCCATATTGAGTAAGCGCAGCCAAATGTGCTTTGGTAGCATATCCTTTATGTTTTGCAAAACCGTATTGTGGAAACTCTTTATCTAATAGCAGCATTTCACGATCACGCGTGACTTTCGCAATAATCGATGCAGCGCTAATCACCGGTTCAGTTTGATCACCGCGGATAATTGTTTGTGTTTTACAAGCTAAAACTGGGCAACGATTGCCATCAACTAATGCCCTATTAGGAATAACACTTAATTGAGACACTGCCCGTTGCATAGCAAGCATGGTTGCTTTTAGAATATTCAGGCGATCTATTTCATGCACATCCGCACGACCTACGCTCACTGCATAAGCTTGCTCATAAATAATAGCAAACAAATGTTCTCTTTGTTTTTCCGTCAATTGCTTTGAATCTGCTAATCCAGCAATGGGTTTTTGCGGGTCTAAAATGACTGCCGCGGCAATCACGGGGCCTGCCAATGGGCCGCAGCCCGCTTCATCAATCCCCGCTATGAGTAGCTGGACAGCCGTTTGTTCTTTTATCATGTATTGTTTTTTCCATGGACAAAATATATAATTATGATTGCTTTTTGCCCTAATTTACCGACTTTACCGACCTGCCATACAAAGAAAAAAGTTAATAAATTGAGTAAGTTAATATAAGTAAATCCGCAATAAGATACAAGCGATATATAATTATAAATAGAACACATCCAACAATAAGAAAAAATGCAAACAAAACGAGGCCTCATTGTGAAGACACGATTACGATTTATTGATTTTCTTAAAAGCCCAAATGAAGACATTAAAGAAAAGAGAGATCTTTTTTTGCATTTCGCTAAAAAAAATATGTTGCTTAGCCCTGATAGGTTGGCCAATGCTTTTGAAATAACTAAAACGCCGATTAATATTCCAACTCTCTCTTTTCTCAGCGCAAGTTACATGAACTTATTACAAGATGTGAACCTCGTACCACATCCAGGGGATGCTGACAGAATGATTCCCGACGCTCAAAGCGAGCGTCAAATAAAAACTTTTGCCATGCACGTACTTTTATGTGCGTGTGACGAAGTCCTCAATGAAACAGGCGCACTTCATCCTGCTTTTTTAAAAGCTTTTAAAATAAAACATGAATACAGGTCAAGAAATGATTTTATTAGCGGCATGGCCTCACAAATCATGATGATGATTACATCTTCTAAAAACATCCGTAGCGAGCAAGAACAAATTAAGAATCCTGATGATGCCTTTAAATTTAAATTACATGCCATTGCTCATATAATCAATACAAGCAAAAAAAGCATAAAAAATATAGATAATGTACGTAAAAAATATATTGAATTATCTGCTTACATAAAAAATGACACACCGGAATTTTATAGCATTATGTTAGACAATAATTTTTATTTATACAAATCGTTTACTGATTATTTTTATAACGTCATATTGCACCCTCTCACATGTACCTTAGCTAAATTAGCTTCTAAAGAAATAGCAAATGCTTGTAAAAATTTACAAAAAGAATTTATAAAGTTACGCACAGGGGATCCAATAAATCCAGAAATTATTCAAGATTCGCTAGAAAAAATTAAAAAGATTTATAAAGATTCAAATGAATTAAATAAAAAATTTAAGGTACGCAGCAATTTTTTCTTTAAAGAGCAAATGAGTCAAATTGAAATAAATACTATTCAGAAATCTATTACGGTTATAGAGTCCATACGAAGTAATCTAGCCCTGCAACCTGCACTTGAACCTACTAAAAGGATCCTGTGATCACCTTGATCACCGCTTGCGCTGCTTGCTGATTCGCACCACAACGCAATGTTTCATGAATGTCTAAAAATTTTTTTTCTAATACTGCTATTTTTTCTGGGTGATCCAAATAATCCATTAATGCTGCATGAATATACTGTGGATTTGCATCGTCTTGAATAAATTCAGGCACTAACTTTTCATTTGCTAACAAATTAGGTAAAGCAATAAATTTGAGCTTAACTAAATGTCGTGCGATGCGATACGTGAGACTCGCCATACGATAGGCTACCACCATCGGACGCTTAAATAACATCGTTTCTAATGTGGCAGTGCCTGATGTGACCAACACCAAATCAGCCGCCGCCATCACATCATGTGAACATCCACGAAAAAATGTAATGGGTAAATCCGGCGCATATTGCTGACAAAGCTGCTGAAATTCTTGATCACGCGTTTCATTCACCGCAGACGTGATAAATTTGAGATGAGGACGTGCTTGCCAACAACATTTAGCAGATTCAATAAATACGTTAGCCAAATACGTTAATTCATTGCGACGACTGCCTGGTAATAATGCAATATACGTCGCATCACTATCGAGTTGTAATTTTTTTCTAGCAAGTAATTTATCTGCATGCAAAGGGATAGCATCGGCTAATGGATGCCCGACAAATTGCGCGGGTACATTATGTTGATGATAAAAATCCGCCTCAAAGGGAAAAAGCGTCAATACTAAATCAGTGGATTTAGCAATTTTGTAAATTCGTTTTTGCCGCCAGGCCCATACAGATGGACTCACATAGTGAATGACCGGAATACCTGCGCAACGCAATTTTAACTCTAAACCTAAATTAAAATCAGGTGAATCAATTCCAATAAACACTGCGGGACGATGTTGTATAAAATGATGATACAAATTGTTGCGAATACGGAAAAGCTCAGGTAAACGCATCAAGGGCTCAACAAGCCCCATCACTGATAAACGTTCCATATCATGCAAACTATGGCAACCTGCTTCAATCATGTGTGGCCCGCCAATGCCAGTAAAATGAATAGCGGGTATATGTTCACGTAGTGCAGTTATCAATCCAGCGCCTAACAAGTCACCGGAATGTTCGCCTGCAAGAATACCGATGTTGAGTAAGTTGGATGATGTTTTCATTCTTATATACCAGATCCAGCCATTCGGGACTAAAAAATTAACGAATAATCCCACGCTCAGAGGTATTAATAAAATCAATAAACATCTGCACATCTGGACAGGTTAATAACATTTCTTCCAGCTGCTCCAATGCTTGTTTAATTGTTAGCCCTTTGCGATAAATCACTTTATAAGCACGTCGTAACGTCATAATAGTGTCAGCAGCAAAACCACGGCGCTGCATGCCAATAATATTCAAACCAAATGGTTTAGCATAATATCCTGATACTTTCACAAAAGGTGGAACATCTTTATCAATCATGGAACCCATCGACGCAAAACTATGCGCACCTACACGACAAAATTGAAATGCACCAGAAAAACCGCCCATACTGACATAATCTTCAACAACGACATGTCCTGCTAACGACGCATTATTAGCAAATATAGTGTGGTTACCTACAATACAATCATGCGCAATATGCACATAAGCCATAAATAAATTATCATGACCAATGCGTGTGACAGATTTATCTTGCACTGTACCACGATTAAACGTACAAAATTCACGGATAATGTTTCGATCCCCTATCTCAAGATAGGTTTTTTCTCCCTGAAATTTTTTGTCTTGCGGATCTTCACCTATCGATGCAAATTGGAAAATTTTATTATGTTTGCCAATGCGTGTCGCGCCTTTAACCACAACATGCGGCCCTATCCAGGTTCCTTCATCAATTTCAACATCTGCACCAATCACTGTCCAGGGTCCAATTTCTACATTGGTAGCAATACGTGCAGTTGGATCAATAATAGCAGTATGATGTATCACAACTAACCCCTTCGCGCACTTAATAATTCAGCGGAACAAACTACTTCATCGCCAACGTACGCTGTTCCTTCTAGTTTCCAGATTTCTCTTTTAGCGCGCAATAATTTGATTTCTAAGCGCAATTGATCCCCAGGTTCTACAACACGGCGAAAACGTGCATTATCAATACCCGCAAATAAATATAAAGCACCACTGTCCGGAAATGTGTTTGTTGATTTATAAGCTAAGACACCTGCTGCCTGTGCCAATGCCTCAAGAATTAATACACCTGGCATAACAGGTAAGTTAGGAAAATGTCCTACGAAAAAAGGCTCATTCATTGTCACATTTTTTATTGCAACAATTGACTCCCCTTCTTTGATTTCAATGATACGGTCAATCAATAAAAAAGGTGGACGATGAGGCAGATACTTGAGTATTTCATGAATATCCATAACACTCTTCATGTTGCTTCCCTCCCCATTAATTCTTCCAGAGCAAGCTCTAATGCCTTAACACGCTGGATCAAATGACCTAACCGATGCACTCGAGCCGCATTCTTTCGCCATTCGCTATTGGTGACCAACCCACCTATTCCTGAGGAATAAATTCCAGGGTCTCGAACTGATTTACTAACCTCAGTACCCCCGGTAATCACAACGTTATCAGCAACTGTGATATGCCCAACAAAGCCCGACTGTCCGCCAACTAAGCAATTACTACCAATAGTGGTACTACCAGCAACGCCTACGCATCCTGCTATGGCAGTATGCTTCCCAATACGAACGTTGTGACCCAGCTGAATAAGATTATCTAACTTGGCTCCCTGCTCAATCACGGTATCATTAATGGCACCACGATCAATAGTACAATTCGCACCAATTTCGACATTATCTTCAATAATCACACCGCCTAATTGTGGCACCTTGTGCCAAACACCTTTATGTTTAGCAATGCCAAATCCGTCACTACCAATCACAGTACCACTCGCGATCAAGACGTTTTTTCCAATAATGACTTTGTGATAAAGAGTCACATTCGCTTCTAATCGTGAACCTTCCCCTATTTCAGAGCATGCTCCCACTACACAACCAGGCCCAATCATTGCCCATGCAGCCAATTTGACATTGTCTTCAATCACACAATTAGCACCAACACTGGCTTTTAGATCAATTTGACAATTCTGCCCAATAACAGCGCTTGGATGAATACCAGGAGAATCTTGCGGTTTATCATCAAAAAAAGCAGCAATTTTTGCATAAATGTAATAAGGGTCTTTGCAAATTAATACATTAGCTTGGCACTCAACTGCGTCTTCAGCTGTTGCAACAACCGCTGAAGCTTGTGTACTTGATAAATATTTTTTATAGAGAGGATTTGTTAAAAATGTAATACATCCTGGCTGACCGTCTTGAATAGTACAGACTCCCTGAATTCGGCAATTAGGATTACCCTGAACAATAACATCCAATCCTTGAACCAAATCTGCCAATGTATATTGCTTATGCTGTTTTTGTTTCATTTTTTACGGAGTCTCTATAATAAGTTCCTCCCTTGATAAAGGGGAGAAATTAACTTGTCTCAAAACCAAAAGGCCAAGAAACTTGTCCTGGCCTATGTTAATGCAGCAAAAATAAACGCATTACTTATCAAATTCAGAAGCGACTTGCTTAGTAATGTCAGCACTGTCTGTTGCATAAACGACTGCTTGTGAATCTAATACCAAGGTGTAACTATTCTTTTTCGCAATTGAAGAAATAATATCATTCAATTGTGATAATACACTTTTCATAATTCTATTTTGTTCTTTGCTCAAATCTTCCTGAAATGCAGTTGCATCTTTTGACAAACTGGTTTGATCATCTGTGATTTTTTTCTGCATCGCATCTTTTGATTTTTGATTCATCGTAGGCGATTCTCTTTTAAATTTATCTAACTCATCTTGCAATGATTTTTGCGCAGCAATTAATTTTTCTTGCCGGCTCTTGAATTGACCTTGCAATTTCTTATTGAGATTTGCGATTTTGGGTGATTGTTGGAAAATCTGTTGCACATTAACTACAGCAATAACAGGTTGAGTTTTTGCATTGTCTGCAGCATAGGCCCCTGTCATGCCAATTAATAAAAATGAACTTAAAACAGCCAACACCTTTTTCATAGTGATCTCCAAATTAATTAATAATTATTCCCATTAAAATACATCATTCCATCTAGGATTTGCTAACGTCTCGCCTCAAGATAATAGAAATGTCAACAGATCCGAATCAAAGTCGATAGTATGTCATGTTTATCCAAAATTAGCACCTAGCGAAAATTGGAAGGGCTCTGTATCATCGTCTCGTGCTGGATTCAGTGCTTTTGCTAAACTCAAATCGATCACGCCCAGCGGAGAAAGCCAATCCAACTCAATACCTGTGGAATAACGAAGCAAGCTTCCCGTCCTTATGCCGCTAAACCGCGCATTACCCGCGCTATTATAAACATTACCCGCATCAACAAACAGCATAGTACGTACACTATCAGAAATATAATTAGGAAAGACCAATCCTACCCCACCATCCACTAGCATGTTACCACCTGATGGATTTCCAGTGGAATCGCGAGGGCCTAATGTATTACCTGTATAACCGCGCACAGATTCAATACCACCTGCATAAAAGTTTTTAAAGAAAGGATAGTTTTGCGCACCATTAAAGGCACTTCCGTAACCCAAATCACCTTTGGCGATCGCAATAAATTTGTCGCTCAATGGATAATACCATCTACCATTGTAACCTAAGGTATAAAATTTTAATGAATTTCCATTTAATGGCAGATAGACATTAGCGCTTAATGTTTGCAACGCACCCTGAGTGGGGAAAATAGCTTTGTCGCGACTGTCTCGCGAAAGACCTGCGATTAAATTTAATTGTTGAAAATGACGACCATACCGTGAAACAAACTGCTGTACTTGTTGTGAAATGTTAGTAGAAACAGATGATAATCTAATTAAGGTTTCTTCATAGCCGTAGCCAAATTGTAGAGTATTAAATACGCTTTTTTCCTGGCCAAATGGTACGCCATAAATAACCGATGCTGCATATTGATCACTATTATAACTTGATGTTAGATTGGCCGCGCTTGGATTTGTTTTTGATATCGATAAATTAATACTACGACTGATACCGTCTGGCGTATAATAAGGGTCAATAAAATTCATGCCGTAAAATTGCTGATATCGACTGCGCGATAAATTCAATCCAAATGTTTTTCCTGTTCCCAAAAAGTTTTTTTGATTTAAACCAGCACCTAAAATAAGATGCTCGAGCTGCGAATACCCAAGACTAAAGGTTGCTTGTGCAGCATTATCCTCTGTGACTTTGTAATTGACGTCTATAGCATCATCTGATTCAGCAACGGGTTCTACACCAATATCCACTTTCTTGACGTAAGGCAATAAGCCAATTCGATGCTTAGAATCTTCCAATCGACTAATGGAAACAGGTGATGCTTCCATTTGTTGCACTTCACGTCGCAGTACTTCATCATTTGTCTTAGTATTATCAGTAAAATAAACATGCCGTACATAGGTACGTTTTCCAGGCTTAATATCAAAAGTCAAAAACATCTGTTTATTCACTTCATCGACCGTAGGTTGTAGCGTGACCGTCGCGAATAAATATCCGATATCTCCTAATGCATCAGTGATAGCTTTTTCTCCATCAATCACAGCCTGACGAGAAAATATATCACCTTTCTTAATATTGATTTTTTTGATTAAGTCTTCGCGCGGCAAAATAGTGTTACCTGTTATTGCAATACCTTTTACCGTATAAGAGTCGCCCTCATCGATAGCAATAGTTAAAAATATTGATTTGCGATCTGGTGTAATTGCTGCTTGAGATGAAATAACTTTAACCTTAATGTAACCGTGATCCATATAATAATTGCGTAATTTTTCGAGGCTTGAATCCAACTTTTCTTGTGAATAACGGTCTTTCTGCGTATATAAAGTGATAAGACTTGGGGTTGTCAAATCTAATTGTTTTTTCAATGTTTTTTGATTGAATGCATGGTTACCAATAATGTTAATGTTTCTTACTTTTGCAACCAGCCCTTCCGAGATATCAATTTTAACTAATACACGATTACGCTCCATCGGTGTCACGGTCACATCAACACGTGCATTGTAACGTCCCAACATATAGTATTGATCTAACAAACTTTGTCTGATTCTTTCCAACATGACGCTGTTGTAAACTCTGCCTTCTGCAATATTTACACTTTTCATCACAGCCGTCAGTTTATCAGTAGGAATAGTGGAATTACCCGAAATTCTCAGCTTCCCAATCGTGGGACGCTCAACCACTTTAATAATTAACGTACTTCCTTGACGCTCTAATGAAATATGTTCAAAAAATCCCGTCTTATAGAGGGTATTGATAATGTCCCCCGTTTTTTCTGAACGTAGGGTTTGGCCTGATTTAATGGGCAAATAACTATACGCAGTACTAGCAGAAATACGTTGCAGACCTTCCACTCTAATGTTTTTTACAACAAATGAATCCGCCCACGCATGCGTCAACAATAAATTAAGCATTACTATGAGTAATATAATGTGTTTTTTCATAAATATTTTTTCTTATAGCTTGCAACCGACCGCCATTATCCAGACTTTTAGTCATGAAGTACAGTATCAATTTATGCGTTACGGGATGATGACAGTGTCATCCTGCACCAGTTGTGGAGCTTCGTAACAACTCTAATCCCAGCAAAAAAATAGGGGCAGCAGCCGTTAGGCTATCAATACGATCAAGAATGCCGCCGTGACCAGGAAGTAAACGGCCTGAGTCTTTTAAACCCGCTTTGCGTTTCAACATGCTTTCGAACAAATCTCCCACAATCGAAAAAAATAGTGTAGTAATGACAATCACAAAAGCCCACAGCCATGCAGGCCAAGGCATCTGTGTAGACCATACTATCAATGAAGTGATTGCTATAGTGACAAAAAGTGCGCCCCCTACCCCTTGCCATGTTTTCCCGGGACTCACTGCTGCAGCCAATTGATGTTTACCCCACAATCTGCCAGCAAAATAAGCGCCTATATCAGCACCCCAAATCAACACAAACAACAATAACAAAATATAGACGCCTCCCGTGATATTACGTAAAAAGTTAATGGCTAACCAACACGGAATAAGCACTAAAAATCCCATTAATCCACGTATAATAATGCCATTTCCCCAGATATCACTGACTCGAGGATAAAGAACCACTAATAACAAAGCGAACAGCCACCATACTGCGCCTGCTATGATAACGTTAGGAATAAAAAGCCACATGGAAGCAATCAGCGCAGCCAACATCATAAGCGAATACATGAGTGAATAAAAAAACTGTTTAACCCCCATTAAAAATGACCATTCCCACGCAGCCCAAAGCACAATCAAGCCAGTGAAAATACAAAATGCTTTTGGTGGCAATATCAAGACTAACCCGACAAAAAGAGGCACTAAAATAATCGCGGTTAAAATACGCTGCTTAAGCATGCTCATCTACCTTAAGCTGTTCTTGAATATTTCCAAAACGACGATCACGGCTTGCGTAAAAAGCAAGCGCCTTATCCAATTCTTTAGGACCAAAATCAGGCCAAAATACTTCGGTGAAATACAGTTCAGTGTAAGCAAGTTGCCATAAAAAAAAATTACTAATACGCTGTTCGCCACTGGTACGAATAAAAAGATCAGGATCCGGTAAATCGGCCAATACTAATTTAGTTTGAATTAATTCAGCAGAAATATCGTGACTGGTTAATTTGCCTTGCAGAACATCCATCGTTAATTGACGTACTGCCTCAGTAATATCCCATTGCCCACCATAATTTGCAACAATCACTAATTTCAGCCCCGTATTATTCGCTGTCAGCTGTTCCGCCAATGCCATTTGTTCACGGAGGTTTTCATTGAAGTGAGAGCGATCACCCGCTACTCGCAATTGCACATTTTGTTGATGTATTTTTTTTGTTTCACGCTTAAAAGCAGCAATAAATAATTCCATCAAATAATCCACTTCCTGCGCTGGTCTTCGCCAATTTTCACTGCTAAAAGCAAACAAACTGAGAACTTCGATTTTTTTTTCAATGCATGCCTTGATCACTCGACGCACTGCACTTCCACCCGCTTTATGTCCAGCAGCACGTGGCAATAATCTTTTTTTTGCCCAACGACCGTTGCCGTCCATAATAATAGCAATATGTCGCGGCAAAATAGTTTCACTCATTAAATCACCATTAAATCTTTTTCTTTTGCTGTCAGTAACTGCTCTACTTCGCTAATAAATTTGTCCGTTAATTTTTGGATAGATTCTGTCAAACGGCGTTCTTCATCTTCAGCCATTTCTTTTTTTCTTAATGCTTCTTTTAACGTATTGTTTGCATCACGTCGCGCATTGCGAATACTAACACGAGCAGTTTCTGCTTCCTGACGAACAATTTTGATCAGTTCTTTACGACGTTCTTCTGTTAATGCGGGAAGCGGTACACGGATCAATTCACCTGAAGTTACTGGATTCAAACCAAGATCAGAAGTCATAATGGCTTTTTCAATAATGGAAGTCATGCGCTTTTCCCAAGGAGAAATCACCAACGTACGTGCGTCCCCTATTGTGACATTAGCAACCTGACTTAATGGCACCTGTGTGCCATAATAATCTACGCGGATGTGTTCTAATAAACTAGGATGGGCACGGCCTGTACGCATTTTTGACATTTCATATTTAAATGCGTCGATACTCTTACGCATACGAGATTCAGCATCTTTTAATGTATGTTGCGTCATGCTCTTCATTCTCCACTTGTGACGATCGTACCAACATCCTCGCCCATAACAATGCGCTGTAATGCATCTTGTTTATTCATATTAAATACTCGCACTGGCAATCCATTATCACGACACAATAAAATCGCATTTAAATCCATCACACCTAAGCGTTGTTCTAATACTTCATCGTAGGTAAGTGATGCATAACGTTTTGCTTTAGGGTTTTTGATTGGATCAGCAGAAAAAACACCATCCACTTTGGTCGCTTTAATAACGATATCGGCTGCAACTTCGACACCCCGTAGCGCAGCAGCAGAATCTGTAGTAACCAGCGGATTGCCTGTACCACCAACAAAAATAGTCACTTTACCTTTGTTTAATGATTTTTTCGCTTTATTGCAATCGTAACAATCCACTAACCCTGGAATAGGCAGTGCGGACATAATTTTGACGGGGATTGATTTTCTTTCGAGTACATTGCGTAATGCTAGTCCATTAATAATCGTAGCAACCATGCCCATTTGATCCGCAGTAATTCGATCAAATCCGGTGACATAAAGATCCGCGCCGCGAATCAAATTACCGCCGCCAATCACTAATGCTACTTGCACACCCAACTTAACTACATTTGCAACTTCGAGACTGACACGCATTAATTTAGCAGGGTCAACTCCAAAAAGATGATCGCCCTGCAAAGCTTCGCCACTTAATTTAAGCAAAATACGTTGATAAATAGGCTTTCCCTGACTTATCTGCAAAGATGCATCGCTCATTTTAGTTTATCCCATATAATGTTGTCATATCAGATAGTGAAGCTAGCTGCCATGCACTTGCGCCATAACAGCATGAACAAAATCTTCTGCTTCTTTTTCGATTCCTTCACCTACTTCAAATCGAGTAAACCCGATTACTTTAACACGCTGTTTGTTAAGCAAATTTGCAACAAGAACCTCAGGATCTTTTATGAAGGGTTGCCCCAATAAACTCATTTCATCCAGAAATTTTTTCAACTTACCATTTACCATTTTTTCAATTATATCCTGTGGCTTTCCGCTGCCTGCAGCTTGAGCCATATAAATTTCTTTTTCTTTCGCTATCACATCACTTGGTACATCTTCTGGAGAAACGACTAATGGTTTGCTTGCTGCAATATGCATAGCAATATCTTTTGCTAATTCCTGATTATCACCTTCTAATTCCGCTATGACGCCAATACGACCGCCATGTAAATAAGTGCCAATCACATCTGCATTAAGATGCGTGCTAGCGATGCGTCTTATATTGATATTTTCACCGACTTTTGCAATCAGCGCTTGCCGCGCTTCTTCTATCGTCGTATGAACACCTGCTAACGGCAATTTTATCAGCGCTTGCACATCGTGAGTTTTTGTAGCCAATGCCGTGTTTACTACAGCTTCTGCGAATGCTAAAAAGTTTTCATCGCGAGCAACAAAATCTGTTTCGCTATTAATTTCTACCATAACAGCATATTTACCATCATTTGTTGTTCTCAACATCACGACGCCTTCAGCAGCAATTCGACTTGCTTTTTTGTCTGCTTTGGCTCGACCGCTTTTGCGTAACTCTTCTATCGCGTGTTGCATGTCGCCCTTGCTCGCTTCCAATGCTTTCTTACATTCCATCATACCTGCGCCGGTACGTTCGCGTAGTTCTTTCACTTGTGCTGCAGTGACTGTCATAACAAATCACTCCTCATATTATTGTTCATCCCTCGCTTCATCATCTTGAAAACTCGCTTCACTTGTTGTGCCTTCTTCAATCTCAACAAACTCACTTCCCACCTGCGCAATTTCTGGATTGCTAGCACGAGCATCTAAAATGCAATCCGCCACGGTTTTTGTATAAAGCTGAATAGAACGAAGTGAATCATCATTACCCGGAATAATGTAATTAATACCTTCCGGACTATTGTTAGTATCCACAATACCTATCACTGGAATACCTAATCGATTTGCTTCGGCAACTGCGATTTTTTCATGCCCCACATCAACGACAAACAAAGCATCGGGTAAACCACCCATGTTTTTGATTCCGCCCAAACTGCGTTCCAATTTGGCTTTATCCCGAGTCAAATTAAGAATTTCTTTTTTCGTCAAACGACCAAAACTGCTTTTCTCAAACATCGCTTCTAGTTCTTTTAAGCGCTTGATTGACTGACGAATCGTTTTATAGTTGGTCAACATACCGCCTAGCCAACGGTGATTGACATAAGGCATATAGCAACGCATTGCTTCTTCTTTAATAATTTCTTGTGCTGCAGGTTTAGTGCCAACAAATAATATCTTGCCTTTCTTGGCTGCAATGCCGCCCATGAAGTTTAACGCGTCCTCCATCAACGGTACTGTTTTTTCTAAATTAATGATATGAATCTTGTTACGCGCTCCAAAGATATACGTTGCCATCTTTGGATTCCAGTGGCATGTTTGGTGCCCGAAATGAACACCGGCTTTTAACATGTCACGCATGTTAATAGATAATGACATTAAATCAATCTCCTAATTGGGTTAAGCCTCCATGTATCCTGCCCTCCAACCCAGTTCTTATCTGGGCACCCAGTGAACAGTCATGATACATGTGCGGTTTTTTAATAAAATATTGCTAATCAGAGCCCGCCTTTATACCATAGTTGGATACTTTCAACAATATGTGATACTTAGAAGATGATGATTAAAACAGCCGATGAAATTGCAAAAATGCGGGTAGCAGGTCGTTTAGCTGCCGACGTATTAGAAATGATTGGATCTCGTGTCCAGGCAGGGGTGACTACAAACGAGCTTAATCAACTATGCCATGATTACATCGTCAATGTGCAAAAAGCTATCCCTGCCCCCTTAAATTACAATGGATTTCCTAAGTCAATCTGTACGTCTGTCAATCACCAGGTATGTCACGGCATTCCCGGGGAACGTAAACTAAAAGATGGCGATATTGTGAATGTCGATGTAACGGTTCTCAAAGACGAATATCATGGCGATACAAGCAAAATGTTCACTGTGGGAAAGCCTTCAATCTTAGCCGAACGCCTCATCAAAATCACCCTTGAATGTCTCTATCTAGGCATTCAACAAGTCAAACCCGGAGCGCATTTAGGCGATATTGGTGCCGTCATTCAAGAACATGCTGAAAAAAATCGATTCTCAGTCGTACGCGAATATTGCGGCCATGGAATTGGCAAAATTTTTCATGAACCGCCCAACGTTCTTCATTACGGCAAAGCAGGTACCGGCAAAGAGCTTTCACCCGGGATGATCTTTACCATTGAACCGATGATTAATGCAGGAAAGCGTTTTGTCAAACTCTTACCAGATGGCTGGACAGTTGTGACGAAGGACCATAGCCTATCCGCACAATGGGAGCATACTATCCTGGTGACTGACACAGGCTATGAAGTACTGACCAAGCGTACAGACGAACATTTTTAAGATAGGAGACCCTACATGAGATCATGGAAAATGATTTTACTCATCGGTTTGTTATGCAATTGCAGTACTGGCTTCTCAATGAATCGCTTCACACCTCATTTTGCAGGCGCTGAACATATTGCCGCAGGCAGCAAAGTCAAATTGCATTTCACCGCAGACGACGCTGGCCAAGTGAATCCTTCCCTGTCTCTACCTAATGGACTCAACCTGACTTACGGCGAAATGGTTTCACTCGGCGATTTTTACGGTATTGTAGGTCAACCCATTTCAAGTGGCCCATCAGACAACGAAAGAAAATCTCGCTTTACCACTGCGTTTAATACATTTGCCAAAGCACCCGCTGCTGTTGCAGAAATGCCAAAAATCTTAACTATTCTGCATGGAGAACAAAAAGCACTAGATGATGGCATGCAACGCGGCGAAAAACCTGAAGACATTTACGCTAAAATCAGTGGAGATAACAACCGTCAATTTAATTGTGTGACGGGCGGCAGTTGCGCGCCTTCTGTGTGGTGGATGATACCCGGAAGATACTTACAACTTGCACAAAAAGACTTTGATCATTTTAGCGAAAACGCTTGGATTGCTTATCAAACAGGCCATCAAGTCGCGATCGAAACAGCCCTTGCTGCGCATGAATCACATGATGTACAAAAACTGCAGTTAGCTTATGCAATGAATGCATTTGCCTGTCATTTTCTTTCTGATCGATTTGCCTCAGGCCACATACGCACACCGCGCGCTGAATTACCTGCATCGGTGACACCGAGCATAGTAGGCTCGTTACTATCATTGTTTATGCATTACGAAGAAAATGAACACGGTTTGCATGTCAATAATCTGCGTGGCGATCATTGGGGCGCTTACGGAGATCATTATTATTATGATTCAATCAGCGATGAAAATCGCGCTTTATTGCGAGAATCACTGCAAGAATCGGCTGATCAAGTGTTTGCGGCTTATCAACAAGGAAACGCGCCAACAGAAGACAATGTTGCCAAATGGCTTCCGTTTGCCAGCAATGATCCTTCTGACATAGCACCACTTTTTTATTGGGATTCTGAAACACATACTCTCTATCGCAGAACCGATATTGCCAATGTATATGATAGACATTGGACATCGAATTGGTGGGGATGGACAACCTTGATTATGCTCGCCCAACAAAGAGGATTACCAACAGAATCACAAGCACAACTTGTTACTGCGGGCTATGGTGATAAAGCACTACGTTATGGATTAATTACTGATAAAGACGTATTGAGTTATGCGAAGTCAACATTGCGTAAATAATCTTGCATTCCATCTCTAGAGTTCATACACTTTGGCACATTTAAGGAGAACAAGAATGACACATGAATTACCTAAATTGCCCTACGCGACGGATGCTCTGCAACCTTATATTTCCAAAGAAACTTTAGAATACCATTACGGCAAACATCACCAAGCCTACGTAAATAATTTAAATAATTTAATTAAAGACACAGAATTTGCCGCAGCATCCCTAGAAGACATTATTGTGAAATCAAGTGGTGGCATATTTAATAATGCTGCACAAGTGTGGAATCATACTTTTTATTGGAACTGCTTAACACCAAAAAGCGGCGGCGAACCTTCTGGCAAATTAGCCGATGCGATTAAGAAAAAATTTGGATCATTGGATGAATTCAAAAAACAATTTACTCAAACTGCGATCAGTACGTTTGGTTCTGGCTGGGCATGGTTAGTGAAAAATCCACAAGGCGAACTGGAAATTATCAGTACTAGCAATGCCGGCACACCCATGCAGCAAAACAAAAAAGCATTACTCACTTGCGATGTATGGGAACATGCTTACTACATCGACTATCGCAATGCGCGTCCAACCTATGTCGAAAATTTTTGGAAAATTGTAAACTGGGATTTTATAGCAGAAAATTCATTTTAACCTAAATTCACACTGGCTATCTACTTTTGCACGTTATGGCTATACGAAGGACGATTTACAATTTAATCCATGCAAAAACGTGATGGCTGGGACATGGCTTCTGGCAAGTAAACGTCCAGCCAACCCCATCTTTTTAATTCAATAAAAATCCTGCAATCTGCT
>CAZAEO010000043.1:0-16101 GCA_964484285.1 uncultured Coxiellaceae bacterium
TGTAGTGACAGCAGCAGGTTTATGGGTACACGAAGGTAATAATTTTGTGCATATTGACCGCGTGATGGCACATCAACATTTAGAGGGTGTGACGCGTTATGAATTTAATGCACAACATCGTTTGCTTGCAGCCTATTATGCGAAAACGCTGGATTACCGCAATGGGCAATGGCAATTGCAAGATTTTACTAAAACGACATTTGGTCCGGGCGACTATACGAACAGTCAATATCTTGCAAGCACAACGTGGGATTTAACGCTTACGCCGAACGTATTAAGTGTTGGATTAATTGAACCGGAAGAAATGCCATTAAATAAGCTATTTAATTTTACTCAGCATTTGGTAACAAATGGTTTGCAAGCAACGGAATTTCAATTTTCTTTTTGGAAGAGAGTTTTTACGCCATTAACCATTTTGGTTATGCTGTTCTTGGCTATTCCATTTGTTTTTACGGCACCTCGTTCGATTAATTTAGGGTGGCAAATTATCTTAGGTATTGTGATGGGTTTTGCATTTTATATTTTAGATTCGCTATTAGGTCAGTTAAGTATTGTTTATCAATTCTCACCTTTTTTTGCAGCATTGTTTCCCATTTTATTATTTGCCGGAATAGGATGGTACTTGGTGCTGCGGGTTAAAAATTAATTTTCGTCAAATAGGGTGTGCAAATAATGCATTGAGATGGGCAGAGTATTGTGCTAATATTAACCAATTTTTATTCTAATGGTGAGAAAAATAAATGCGTAAGTTATTGATCGTTTTAATAGGTTTTCTGGTTGTTTCTATTTTTACCTCCGTTACAGCCGCTACTCCCAAAAAATGGACTTTCCTTATTTACCTGAATGGGAATAACAGTCTGGATAAATTTTCTACCGATAATATTAAATCGATGGAGAAAGTGGGTTCTAATGATGAAGTCAATGTTATTGTGCAATGGGCCAGTTTAGCTAAACGCAAAACAGTGCGCTTATTTATTAAAAAAAGCACCAATCCCAATAAAATTATGTCACCTGTTATAGAGAATCTGGGTTTGGTTGATATGGGGAAATATACTACCCTGGAAGATTTCATTAAATGGGGAGTTGAGCATTATCCTGCAGAGCATTATTTCATTGATGTCTGGAATCATGGGAGTGGGTGGCATGTGGCTGCTCGCAATGCATCTCCTGGTTTTCATCCTATGGATATCAGTTGGGATGATTTAAGTGGAAATTCCATTACAACAGAACAATTAGGCCAATCCATGGCTTATGCTGCACGACTGATCGGTCATAAAGTAGATCTCTATGGCAGTGATGCGTGTTTAATGGGAATGGCTGAAGTCGCAAATGAAATGTCTGATTTTGTGAGTTACTATGTAGGTTCACAAGAATTAGAACCAGGAGCTGGATGGCCTTATGCGGAATTGCTGGCTGGTTGGGAAGCCATACCCAATGCCAGGGCAGACCAAGTTGCGACGGTTTTGGTTGATGAATATATCAAATCTTATGAAGGTGGTAGCAATGGAACGGATGATGCTACTCTCTCTGCGTATGATTTAGATAAGCTTGCTGCCTTCAATCGTGCATTTGCTGAATTGGGCGCTACTATTCAACAGTTAAATGGGACGGATCGAGCAAGAATCCGCGAAGCTGCAAAACACGTACAATCATTTGGTTCACCGGATTATGCAGATATGCTGGATTTTGTCGACAAATTAAAAGTATTACACTTGCCTATTCCTGCAGATTCTTTTGCAAATGTAGAAGCAACGGCTAATCAGCTTATCATCGCAAATGCAGATACTCCGAAATATAAACATGCAACAGGTCTTTCTATTTGGTTACCAGTAGATGATTATAATGGTTTTATTTCAAGATCAGCGCGTTATCGCAATCTGCAATTTAATGTGAATACGCATTGGATTGATGTATTAAATGCATTGCTTTCACAGGAAGCACGCTAATCAAGAAGGTCATATGCCTATTAATTTTGAAGATTTCTTTAGACGCATACGTTATCAGTTGCCGATGGGTGCTAGCAATCGTGCCGCTGATCTTAAACGCACAGAAAATTGGTCATATGAGGCACAGTATTCATTAGGCGGAGAATATGAATTTGTAGAGAAATCGAGTAAAAATAAAAGGCGTTATTTTCAAAGATTTTTTATTTCAACGTGGGCGGAAGATTCTCAAAAGAACGAAAAAGAAAGCATTGATGGGATAGATGAATTTGCTCGTGATACAGCTAGAAGTTATGTAGGTAGATCTGGTAATTGTAGGGAACGTAATGGATTAATGTTAGTGTACTTATTAGAAGAGAAACATATCGATGATAAAATTTCTATAATCGAGCTCCATCCACCTATAGATCACCAATTACTTCTTGTTGAACCAGCAAACGGTGAATAAGCCTATTACGTGGATCCTTGGGCAGAACGAATTGTTAAGCGGGAAGATTTCAATAATTATATTCCTGAATTGCTCGGTATCATTATAGAAAATGAAAAAGCAAGGGCAATTGCACAAGAAAAACAAGCTCTAAAGGAAAATGCTCTACTCCGTCAACAGGGTATGGGATATGAGAATCCTGATGACCTTAAAAAAGAAATTCGAACAGCCTCTGAAAAAACAGTTGCCTATTGTGAAGCAGCAGAAAATAATCGTAAGCTTGTTTTAGATAAACTTTCTATCATTAAATTAACTACGCAACAAAAGAAAAATTTTCTTGAAAAATTTTACGCAGAAAAAGATCAATTACTTCAATCACTCTACCCTTCTAAGAATAAAAACAAGTAGCAACAATCTAAGACAGCTATTGCTTAAGTTGTTATAGGCAAAAATATTAAAAATAAATATTTCTTCCTGCCTATCCGGTTGTCACATACGGCAATAATTTAAGCTAGGCTTTTTTCAATTTTTTCTTTAATAGTTCGTTCAATTGTTGCGGGTTGACTTTACCACCCGATTCTTTCATCGCTTGACCAACAAAAAAACCAAATAATTTTTCTTTACCCGCACGATAATCTGTAACATGTTGTGGGTGAGCGGCAATGATCTTATCGATGAGTGCTTCAATTGCGCTTGTATCCGTGACTTGTTTTAAGCCGCGTTTTTCAATGACGTGATCAACTTCGCCTTCTTGGTTCCAGAGAGATTCAAAAATGGTTTTTGCAATTTTGCCGGAGATGGTGTTATCTGCGATGCGCAATACCAATTTTCCGAGTTGTTCTGCTGACACAGGGCTTTGGATAACATCAAGATCTGCTTTATTGAGCGCAGCAGATAGTTCACCCATGACCCAATTTGCGGCAAGTTTTGCATGATGACCCGATTCTTTCACTACGGTTTCAAAGTAATTGGCCATGCCGCTACTGCTTACCATAATAGTTGCATCATAATTGCTTAAACCATATTGCTCTATAAAACGCTGGCGTTTTTGTTGTGGTAATTCAGGAAGTGACTGACGAATTTTTTCGATTTGTTTCTCTGTAATAACTAACGGCAGTAAATCAGGATCAGGAAAGTAACGATAGTCGTTGGCTTCTTCTTTGCTGCGCATGGTGCGCGTTTCGTTTTTAACAGGATCATATAGTCGAGTTTCTTGTGTGACTTTGCCGCCGCTTTCTAATAATGCGATTTGCCGTTCTACTTCATAATTAATGGCGCGCTCAATAAACCGAAATGAATTAATATTTTTTAATTCGGTGCGTGTGCCCAATTTTTTGTCGCTTTTGCGGCGCACCGATACGTTAGCATCACAGCGGAATGATCCTTCTTGCATGTTGCCATCACAAATTTCCAGATAACGTACCAAAGAATGCAATGCTTTTAAATAAGTGACCGCTTCTTTGGCAGAACGCATATCAGGTTCTGAGACGATTTCTAATAAGGGTGTTCCTGCACGATTTAAATCAATGCCAGATTGTCCATGAAAATCTTCATGCAATGATTTGCCTGCATCTTCTTCCAAATGTGCGCGTGTAATATGAATACGTTTAGTTGTGCCATCTTCCAGGCTGATATCAAGATAACCTTTGCCTACGATTGGTGATTCATATTGGCTGATTTGATAACCTTTGGGTAAATCAGGATAAAAATAATTTTTGCGCGCAAAAATAGAATGCTTGGCAATATCAGCATTGATACCTAAGCCTAATTTAATTGCCATTTCAACGGCTTTTTCATTTAAAACAGGTAACACACCAGGAAAACCTAAATCAATAGCACAGGCTTGCGTATTAGGTTCTGCACCAAAAGCAGTGGATGCGCCCGAAAAAATTTTGCTCTGCGTTAACAATTGCGCGTGAACTTCGAGACCAATGACTGTTTTCCATTCCATTTTTAAAACCCCTCTGGTGTACGTGTATGCCAATCAGTGGTTTTTTGATATTGATGCGCTGCATTTAACAATCGTGCTTCCGAGAAATAGTTGCCAATTAATTGCATGCCAATGGGTAACCCTTGCGTAAAACCAGCCGGAATAGATATGCCTGGAAGGCCCGCTAAATTAATCGCAATCGTGTAAATATCAGATAAGTACATGCTAACGGGATCGCTGGTTTTTTCACCTAATTTGAATGCAGGGGTAGGAGTGGTCGGCCCTAAAATAACATCGACTTTTTTAAATGCATCAACAAAATCACGACGAATGAGTCCACGTATTTTTTGTGCTTTTAAGTAATAAGCATCATAATAACCCGCAGATAATGCATAGGTACCAATCATAATACGGCGTTTTACTTCCAGCCCAAAACCTTCACTGCGTGAGCGTTTATATAAATCTTCTAAATCCACTGGATTGTCGCAACGATAGCCATAACGCACACCATCATAACGCGCAAGATTGGAAGAACATTCGGCGGGTGCAATAACATAGTAAGCAGGAATAGATAAATTAGTGTTAGGCAGATGAATATCTTGAATAGTTGCGCCTAATTTTTCGAATTCTTTGACGGCTGTTTCAATGGCTTTGGCGATATCGTTATGTAATCCTTCGCTAAAAAATTCTTTCGGCAAGCCGATACGCAAGCCAGCAAGCGAATCATTTAGAGTTTTTGTATAGTCAGGAACCGCATTGTCTATGCTGGTTGAGTCATAGGGATCAAAACCCGCCATCACATTTAATAATAATGCAGTATCTTCTGCAGTACGTGCAAGCGGACCGCCTTGATCTAAACTGGAAGCAAACGCAATCATGCCGTAACGTGATACGCGGCCATAAGTTGGTTTGATGCCTGTTATACCTGATAATGCAGCAGGTTGGCGGATAGAGCCGCCTGTATCTGTTCCTGTTGCGCCAGGAGCAAGATAAGCAGCAACAGCAGCAGCGGAACCGCCGGATGAGCCTCCTGGGACACGTTCTAAATCCCACGGATTTTTGACTGGGCCATAATGACTATTTTCGTTCGATGAACCCATGGCAAACTCATCCATATTCGTTTTGCCAAGTAAAACAGTTCCAGCCGTTTTAAATTTTTTAATGACGGTTGCATCATAGGGCGAAATAAAGGAATCCAGGGCTTTGGAACCGCAGGTGGTTTTAATGCCTTCCGTGCAAAAAATATCTTTTTGCGCGATAGGGATGCCTGTTAAAGGGCCTGCTTTGCCAGTCGCATAGAGTTCATCTGCGTGTTTGGCATCTTGCAAAGCTTGTTCCGCTGTTACGGTAATAAAGCTATTTAATTGACTATCAAAACGTTTAATACGTTCTAGAAAAGAACGGGTTAACTCAATGCTCGAGATTTTTTTGGCTAACAGATCGCGGGACAATTCCGCTATGGTTTTATGCATAACATTACTCATCTTCAATAACTTTAGGTACTAAATAAAGGCCAGCTGTAACAGATGGCGCAATGGCTTGAAAAGCGTCGCGTTGATTAGGTTCTGTGACCTGATCTATGCGTAACCGCTGGTTGGCATCTAACGAATGAGAGAGTGCTTCGATATGGGTCGTATCAGCCTGGTTCATCTGTTCCACAAAATTCAAGATATGTGAAAGCTGTTCGGTATAGAGTGTCACATCTGCATCAGACAGATTCAGTCTGGCTAGATGCGCAATTTTTTTTACGTCGGTCGCAGTCAGTGACATGGTGATTTACGTCCTTTACTCGCTGAAAAAAGAGTAGAATTGGCCCAAATGGTTGCAAATTTTCGTCAAATAGTCTCTGCTATTCTCCTCAAATTTGCAAACATTTTGTCTCAATTCTCTCTTTTTTCGCATGAGCAAGTAAATTGTCAACAGACTAGTTAGCAGATTTTTGAATTTCCTGACCTGCATGCTGCATATCTTTACCAAAACCTTCCATAGTATTTTGACATCCCGCAAGAATGAAAATACCGAAAGAAATACATAAAAATGAAATAAGACGTGTCATTTTCATCGTAGTGTGTTCCTGTTAATTTAATCTATTTTCTATCTTACTATGATATCAATGCATCCTTCAATCATGAAAGTTTAAGGGTATCATGCCTGGGAGGCGGATCCACTTTGATGATAATAGATTGTGGAGGAGTGGGTTGCAAAGCGGTGTCAGGAGAAACAGTCTTACTTTCTGCGAGAGCAGGTTTTTTTTGTTCAATATAATTTGCGATAGCAAAGGTGATTCTTGCTAAATAATCGAGTGTTTTGCGGATGCTTCCAGGAGTCAGGATGTCAGGGCCCTGATGAATAAGAGAGATTATGTTGGAAAAATTATATTTCTTAGGCCCATTTGTTATAGAGCCAGAGCCCACAATGTCGTAAAGTTCATCTCGTTCTTTTGCAAGAACGGCATCGCATGATCTTATAAATTGTTCTCTGATTTCTTCCATGCATTGCAACAAGTTTTTTTCCTGTTGATAGAAATAGTTGGGAATTGAAAAAGTAAAATTTTTACATTCAAGCGTTTTTTCGGCGGATTGAAATTTATTGAATTGTTCAATATATTGCATGAGGATGACAAGGGGTTCGGACGCGCCAAGTGGATTATATTGGCCATCTAACCAGCGATTATAGAATGTATTGAGTTGAAATAATATCCCGTTAAATAGAGCTGAAATGTGTTTAAGAGAAAGTTCAGCATTTATTTTTTCAGAAAAAAGCTGATGATGATTGATTTGCGCGATATCCTTGAAAAATTCGTTAAAGTTTTTTTCTGCTGTAGGATCTATAGTGTTGTTTGGTAGAATGAGTTTTTTATAATAATCTATCGCTGTTTGGCGTAAAATATTCAGTATACTTTCTCTTATAAAGAGTAATTTCCCTGTTTTTTCTATGTGTTCTTGGTAATAACCGTGCGCTATGTTATCTAATTTTAATTTGATCGATTCAAGTGTTGTAAATTCTTTTAGTTTAGTCCGCATGGTTTTATATGCCATGTTTATTTTATGCTGTATTTTTTGCTTGGCTTTTTTTATAGGAATATCGTTCTCGTACCCTATATCAAATTCTGGTAAAGATGAATTTTCTTTGGTTTGTTTAAGGTGTGTTTGTAGTTTTTTTAACGGCCTTAACGCTTTAATGATTTCTTGTTTAGCCCAGGCAAATTCTTTTGATGCATCAATAAGGAGATCATCGGCATCTTTTTTCCATTGAATAAAATATTTTTCATCAATATTTAATTCTTTCAT
This sequence comes from uncultured Coxiellaceae bacterium, assembly GCA_964484285.1. Classification (GTDB taxonomy): domain Bacteria; phylum Pseudomonadota; class Gammaproteobacteria; order DSM-16500; family DSM-16500; genus CAZUQP01. Next base: position 7,591 of record CAZAEO010000043.1, read on the forward strand.
AATCATTTTATCTTTACGTATCAGAGGTTCTTTTGGATCGTGTGCGTCAATTAATTTTTGTGATTGAATCTCAAAATGTTTCTGTTCGTATTGCGCGCGCTTCAGTGGCACCATAAACATGTTTTGATCATTATTTTTTTCGCATAAGATGATGTTATATTGATCGCCAACATCTGAGGGAGACAGAGATATCAATCTATATGTGTGACATTCAGGGAATTTTTTGAGTTCAGAAAAAAGTTGTTTGACAAAGTTTTCTTTTGCAGCCCAGTGAGGAAGATCAATACCATTCGTCCAGTCATCCGGCAGCTCCAACGTGATTTCTTCTCCCTTTGAATCTTTTATCTTTCGTAAAATAGACACAAGTCATTCCTCCTGAATATCTAATATATTCTATCCATAGTTAGCTTAAGAATGAATTAACTGAACATTGTTTGCTCAAACAATTTAAAACCAAGATAATTTGTGTTTTTTACTGTGGCTAGTTTTTTTTTTATCAATTAGAATTCATTCATTAAATTAAATTTCAAAGGAAGAGTTACTCTTATGTTGAAAAAATTACGTGGTTATTTTTCAAACGATTTATCCATTGATTTGGGAACAGCCAATACGCTGATTTATGTGCGTGGTAAGGGTATCGTGCTGAATGAGCCTTCTGTAGTCGCTATTCGTCAGACACCGGGTAGCACAAATGGGCAAAAACATGTGGCTGCTGTGGGCAGTGAGGCGAAACTTATGCTAGGCCGTACACCTGGCAATATTACAGCCATTCGCCCAATGAAAGATGGTGTGATCGCTGATTTTTATGTGACGGAAAAAATGTTGCAGCACTTTATTCATAAGGTGCATGAAAACCGTTTCTTGCGACCCAGTCCGCGTGTGCTGGTGTGTGTACCCTGTGGTTCAACTCAAGTGGAACGGCGTGCTATTCGCGAATCCGCAATCAGTGCAGGTGCGCGTGAAGTATATTTGCTGGAGGAACCGATGGCCGCAGCCATGGGTGCGGGTATGCCAGTTGATGAAGCGCGTGGTTCTATGGTCGTGGATATCGGCGGAGGTACAACCGAAGTTGCAATCATTTCATTAAGCGGTATTGTCTATTCTGCTTCTGTACGTATTGGTGGTGATCGATTTGATGAGTCCATTGTAAGTTACGTACGGCGAAATTACGGTATATTAATTGGTGAATCTACCGCAGAACGGATTAAGCATGAAATTGGTTGTGCGTATCCAGCAAACGAAGTGCGAGAAATGGAAGTAAGAGGACGTAATCTTGCGGAAGGTATTCCACGTAGCTTTACCTTAAACAGCAATGAAATTTTAGAAGCACTACAAGAACCGCTTTCAGGTATTTTAGGCGCGGTACGTGCTGCTCTTGAACAAGCACCGCCTGAATTAGCGGCTGACATTGCTGAGCGTGGTATGGTGCTGACGGGTGGGGGTGCTTTGTTACGTAATATTGATCGTTTATTTATGGAAGAAACGGGATTATCCGTCATTATTGCGGATGAACCATTAACATGTGTTGCACGTGGTGGCGGTAAAGCATTAGAAATGGTAGATACGGTTGGCATGGATTTTCTTTCAAGAGAATAGTGAGGGAATAGACTATTAAATTTTTATTTACCAGGGAATCTCAGCCAGGATCGCGCATGCTGATATTGGCTGCGATGGCAATTATGTTGATGATTCTTGATAAGCGCATGGATGCATTTGCTGAAGTGCGAGCTGCTTTGTCTATGCCGATTGCTCCTTTACAATATTTAGTAAGCTGGCCGGTACAATTAATCGATAATTTGAGTAGGGTCATTGATACGCGGGATCAATTGGTTAAAGAAAATCTTGCTTTAAAAACAGAACAATTACTTTTAAAAGCACAAATGCAACGCTTATTGGCGATTGAATCGGAAAACAATCAGCTTAAGGCCTTACTGCGCTCATCTACCGAAATTCAAGGCAAAGTATTAGTTGCGCGATTGTTAGCTATCGATTCTGATCCATTTGTTAATCAGGTCATATTAGACAAAGGCAGTCATGAAGGATTATTTGTAGGGCAACCTGTTTTGGATGCTAATGGTGTCATGGGGCAAATCATTCAAGTAGGTCCATTAACAAGTCGAGTGTTGCTGGTGAATGATCCACATAGTGGAGTGCCAGTTCAAGTGACGCGAAATGGTATGAGGGCAATTGCGGTAGGAGATGCCTATACAGGAAAATTGCGTCTAGCGAATGTTTCGCAAACAGCAGATATTAAACGAGGTGATGTGCTCATCACCTCAGGGCTGGGAGAAAATTACCCTGAAGGATATCCACTGGGGCAGGTGAGCTCGATAGAAAAAGATCCTGGTTTGCAATTTGCAACTATTCTAGTAGAGCCAAGCGCGCGTTTGGATCGCAGTAGACAAGTTTTATTAGTATGGCCAAATAAAATAGTAAAGGCAAAAAGTCCTTAAGTCTAAATAAGGAGTTCCCGTCGATGGAAAACTCAACTATCACTCACACATCTGCCGGGTTAATTATCCCAATGACATTTTTGGTGGCATTTATTTTAACGTTGCTCCCCATGCCAGATTGGGCAATATGGTTAAGACCAGCATGGGTATTAATGGTTCTTATTTATTGGGCCATGATGGCGCCTCACCAAGTCAATGTAGGAGTTGCCTGGTTGGTGGGTTTATTTTTAGATGTGTTAAATGGAACATTGTTGGGTGAACATGCGCTTGCTATGACATTGGCGATATACGTGGTGATAAAAATCCATAGTCGTTTGCGAATGTGGCCGCTTCTGCAACAAGGATTAAGTGTTTTCTTTCTCGTTTTGTTTTATCAATTTATTCTTTTTTGTGTTCAAGGTTTTCTGGGCCAACCACCTTCTAGTTGGTTATATTGGTCTTCCTCTTTGACCAGTATGTTATTATGGCCTTGGATGTTTAGCATTATACGCCGCCGAATTTAGGTTAAATAAGCAGAACATCTTATGCAGTGAGAATACCTGACTTATGTCTGAAGAAATATTGATAAATGTGACTCCTCGCGAAGTACGCGTCGCGCTGCTGGAAAACGGCGTGTTGCAAGAAATCCATATCGAACGAAGTTTGTATCAAGGATTATTGGGTAACATATACAAAGGTCGAGTGAATCGATTATTACCCGGTATTCAAGCTGCTTTTGTTGATATTGGTTTGGAACGTTCAGCATTCTTGCACGTCAGTGATTTAAGTGATTATGAAAATTGGGTTGCAAAAGCAACGCACAGTCATGTTGATATTCGTGACATCTTGCAAGTGGGCCAAGAACTTCTTGTGCAAGTCTATAAAGATCCTATTGGTTCGAAAGGCGCGCGTTTAACTACGTTATATACAGTTCCTTCACGTTATTTGGTGTTAACTCCTGGTGTTTATCAAGTTGTTGTGTCACAAAAAATTGTGAATGAAACAGAACGCCAACGGTTGATGAATTTAATCACGCCTGGAGAGCAGGGCGGTTACATTTTTCGTACCGCCGCAGAAGGGGCGATGCAAAATGAACTGAATAGGGATAAAGAATTTTTACATACTCTTTGGGTTGAGGTCGCGACGCGCGCAAAATCGGCTAAACCTGGTGAATTAGTTTATGAAGAAATCCCTATTGTATTACGTGTATTGCGTGATTTAGCAGGATACGAAGTAGGAAAAATTCGTGTTGATAGTGAAATTGCAGCAAACGAAATGCGCGAGTTCGCTAATCGATATGTGCCAGCGTTAGTAGAGCGCATTGAGTATTATCATTCAAGCAGACCCATTTTTGATATTTATTCAGTAGAAGATGAATTACAAAAATCTCTACAGCGAAAAGTCTATTTAAAGTCAGGTGGCCATTTGATTTTTGATCAGACTGAAGCGATGACTACGGTTGATGTGAATACCGGTTCTTATCTGGGTCATGGAAACTTGGAACAAACTATTTTTAAAATCAATCTCGAAGCAGTTGAAGCAATTGCGCGTCAAGTACGGTTGCGTAATTTGGGGGGAATTATCATTATTGATTTTATCGATATGGTAGATCCTATGCATAAAGCACATTTATTGCAATCATTGACGATCGCACTTGCAAAAGACAGTGCGCGTACAGAAATCAGTGAACTGACCAGCTTGGGCTTGGTGCAGATGACACGTAAACGTACACGAGAAAGTCTTGAACATATTTTATGTGTGCCTTGCCCTTTATGCCAGCGACGTGGTTCAATAAAGTCATTCGCAACGATAAGTTATGAAATTTTTCGTGAATTAAAACGCATTGCAGAAAGTTACCCATGGACGGGTTTTTTAGTTCTAGCTTCTAAAGAAATAGTAGATTATTTATTAGATGAAGAATCTACCATGTTAGCAGATTTGGAAGCGCAGTTAAGTAAACCAATTAAATTGCGCGTTGAAACAACGTATACGCAAGAACATTACGACATTTTACCTATGTCAGACAAGGAATAGAACGTGACGACTTTTTGGCGAAAGGTTGTTGTAATAATAGGATATTTGGCTGCGCTCAGCATTATCTTTGCTGCATTAGTGGTAAGCGTTACCCAAGTTGCAACACCTTTGTTTAATGATCATCTTCCTGATTTTGAGAAATTCGCTAGCCGATTGTTAAATAGGCCGGTTACGATCGAGCATGTCAATGTTGTCTGGAAATTTTACGAACCCGAATTAGTTTTTCAAAAAGTGACATTGTTAGATCAAGAAACGCGTAAACCTGTTTTAACCATTCCACGAGTTGCCATTAATGTGGCGCTGATACGCAGTTTATTCACTTGGCAACCCGTGCTAGGGATGCTCAAGATATCAGGTGCGCATATTACCTTACAACAAACTGCAGGCCAAGTCCGCGTAGCAGGGTTTAGTGATTTTGCGATGACAGATAATCTTACCGGTGCATCGCTCAATACAAGCGCGATAGGTACTTGGATTTTTTCACAACCCGAGTTAATTTTACAAGATATTCATGTGTATTTTATGCCTGCAAGGGGTGCGAAAAAATCGATTACGTTGCAATGGTTGGCGTTAAATAATTCAAATAATCAACATAGATTGGCAGGACAGGCCATTTTACATCAAGATATACCGACACAAATGACTATTCGTTTTAAATGGGCCGGTGATGTTGCTGATCTTTCCCATGTTTCAGCAAATCTTTATCTTTATCTACAAGGAATTTCCTTGCCACAATGGTTTAGTCAACATACATGGCATCATTTACGGATTCAGCAAGGATTAGGTAGCGCAAAAATTTGGGCCACATGGGAAAATAATACCTGGCAAAAAATCCAAACGACATTGCAGTTTTACGATTTAGAAGCGCAATCCCTGATGACTAAAAAACCGATTATTATTTCGCGTTTAAGCGGTAATATCGCTTGGATGCATGATGGAAATAATCAAATCATTAAAGGTGATTCCATTTTAATTGATTTGCCGCATCACTTATGGCCGACTACTGCATTTACAATGCAATATTCAGAACCTGTTGATGCTGGATCGCCAGTCATTCAAAAAGTGCAGGTGGATTATCTCGATTTAGCAGATAGTCATGAGCTTATGCGCAGCAGTGGATTGTTAGTCAAAGACTATCAGCCATGGTTAATTGCATTTAATCCGCGTGGCGAAATACGTAACGTTGTAGCGAATAGTCAAGGATCTTGGGATGATCTTTCGAAGGTTTCTATTTCGGCAAATTTTAATGATTTTGCACTCAATGCGTGGAACAACCTGCCAGGTGTTGCAAACATACAAGGTTCTATTGCGTGGAATGGTAAAACGGGTGAGTCTCAGTTCAATAGCCAGAATTCGATTATTGTCTTAGATAAAATATTTGCGAATCCTTTGCAGTTTGATCAATTGACAGGGTCGTTGTATTGGCAAAAAGATCTTCATGGTGCGTGGATCGTAACGGCGAAAAAATTACGCGTAATGAATGCAGATCTAACTGCGCAAACAGATGCTACGTTTACTATTCCGCCGGATGATGCATCAACTGTTAACTTAACCGGAAATTTTACCGTCGCAAACGCAAGTCACATTAGTCATTATCTTCCGTTAAAAATATTTGATCCTGAGTTGGGAAAATGGCTAAAAGGGGCTTTTCTAAGGGGCAAGGCAAAAGCAGGAAATGCTATTTTACAAGGGCGTTTAAAGGATTTTCCTTTTGGTAAGGAAAGCAATGGCAAATTTGTTATCAGTGGAGTGGTGAGTGATGTTGATCTTCATTATGCAGCTAATTGGCCCATCATTCGTCATATTAACGGTAAGTTGATTTTTTCTGGTAGGTCAATGATTGCTGATATTGATTCAGGTCAGGTATTGGATGTGCCTATTCGAGCTGCGCATGGGGAGATTGATAATCTGGGTGAGAGCTTGCAAGTATTGAAGGTGACAGGAATGGCCCAAGCTGATTTGGGGCAAGGATTACACTTCATTCATCAAAGTCCGTTACAAGAAACAATCGGAAAACAATTGTCTCAATTACAGTTACAAGGCCCTATGCGGGTCGCATTAACATTATCTGTGCCACTGGACGATCCCGATAAGACAACAGTAGTTGGAAAAGTTAATTTTTCCAAAGGTAAGCTTGCTTTTCCGAATTGGAATTTTGTGCTAGATCAGTTAAGCGGTGCATTCCAGTTTACAGAAAAGAGTCTTTTAGCGAGCAGCATCACGGGGCGTTTGTTTGCGCAACCTATGATGTTAGCTTTTGCAACAAAACCAGATAATATTATCGCGACATTACAAGGTAATGTAAGCACTGCAGATTTACAGACATGGTTGAATTTGCCATTTGATCATATGATACAAGGAGTCACGCAGTATCGTGCGCAATTATTTTTACCGTCACAAACACAATCGACCAAACCGATCCAAGCTATTGTGCAGTCTAATTTAAAAGGGATTGCAGTTAATTTGCCTGGGCCCTTAGGCAAAAAAGCCAATGAAACTGCAGATTTTCAATTAAGCATGAATATGAGCGCTGATCAGCCGCTCAAAACAAAATTGAGTTACAACAAATTATTTACGTTAGCAATGATATTAGAGAGGAAAAAACAAGCAATAAACTTAGTCAGTGCTAATGTGCATTTAGGTAGTGGTGATGCAGATTGGCAAAATCAACCAGGCATAGTGCTCACCGGGAATATAGATCAAATCGATTGGAATACAGTACAACCGTACATCACCCAGTTTCTAGCCAAAAAAACAGATACCCAGGTTGTTGCAAAACCGTTGATTAATCCGGATATGTTTCGTGGTGTGGATGTTAAAATTAATACCCTTAAATTGGCAGGGTTGACACTAGACCAGATTAGAGTACAGCTAGCCAAATTGCCGAATGGATTTCAGCTTAATTTGACGAATGCTGAAATAGCAGGACAGATTAATGTTCCGTTATCGGGAATGGTATATGCCAAGTTTAGTCGATTGCATTTTGATCCTTCGTTAGTGAGTGGTGTGCAAAGCAAAATTGATCCACGTTCATTGCCTGCTATTTCATTTGCAGGTGAGGATGTCCGTTATGCAGATGCTGATTTTGGTCGCGTTAGTTTTCGACTTGTTCCTACAAGAAGTGGGGCAATGATTCAGCAATTCAGTTCAAGCTCGAATGCCTATCAATTGAATGCTAGAGGTGAATGGTTGGATGCGAGAAGTCATTTAGTGGGTGACATTACAACGACTAATGTGAGTAATGCGCTGAAAGCATGGGGCCTTGCGTCGACTAATTTAGTTGGCAGTAAAGGAAATGCACGTTTTGATTTAACATGGCCTGGTGCTCCTTATCGTCCCTCTCTACCAGGATTATCGGGTAAAGTGTCATTGAATTTAGGTGAAGGACGGATTATTAATTTAAGCGATTCAGCGGATGCAAAAATGGGTTTGGGGCGCATATTAAATGTATTGAGTTTGCAAAGTTTGCCGCGACGTTTAAGTTTAAATTTTAGTGATTTGTTTGAGCAAGGATACAGTTTTGATTCAATGAAAGGTGATTTTACCCTTAAAAATGGCAATGCTGACACACAAAATACTCGCTTAAATGGCCCAATCGCAAGCATCGAAATGTTCGGACGAATAGGATTGGCAGCAAAGGATTTTGATATGAAATTACGGGTAGCAGCGCATGTTACCGCTAGCCTGCCAGTTGTTGCAGCTATTGCTACAGCAAATCCAATTGCAGGAATAGCGGCATGGGTAGTTGATAAAGTCGTGAGCCCTGAAGTATCTAAAATCGCTACGTATGAATATTCCATTACAGGAACGTGGGACAAACCGGTGTGGACTCAAGCAGGCGGCAAAAATCTATAACATGATGTTTTTGTAAATATTTATTTCATTTTAAGGTTCTCTTCATTTTTCCAATCATTTCAATTTATTGAATTTGCAATAAGAAATTCCGTCTATACTTAAAAGTAGTAAATCAAAATTAAAAACTCACCTTACGCAGAATAAGCTTAAGTAGTGTCATTGCGAACTGAAATATCCCCACGAATTTTAC
>CAZAEO010000044.1:0-15810 GCA_964484285.1 uncultured Coxiellaceae bacterium
GTTTTTTCTCAATCAGATCACATTCATCTGATAGCAATCTGCTCTGCTAAAAGGGAAAGTTATTCTTTTACAGAGCCTAACGTGATAGTCGGGAAGGAGCAAAGGGAGGGCGGTGTGTGAGTATGGATGTTGGTGGTTGTTCAAGGTGTTGGGGCGAGACGATATTGCTGTGATCACCCTGATCATCAATACATTGTGGATGAGTGCCTAGCTTGTCAGCAATTTCTTTGACCCCCATTCCTTTAGGGGATCCTAATAGTGGATGACGATATTCCTCTTGAGTGTTGGCGGAGCGCGAACATTTTTCACATAAAGTGATTATCCATTTGAAACAGGATACGATATTTTTTTGTAGGCGAGAAAAAAATCCATCCTGTTCGGCTTTTTCTATTTTTATCTCTGCTTTTGTTTCTGCTTTTTCTTCTACTTTTTCTTCTACTTTTTCTTCAATGTGTTCTTTTGCTTTTTTTTCATTTTCTTTGATCATGGATAGTAAGCGAGTTTCTTCTGCTTGTTTCGCTTCGTCACGTAAGGCATCTATTTTTTTTAGTTCATCAGGATGTTCTGGGGCATATATTTTACGGAATGTATGAAGTTGCTGAATGGCTTCTGTAAGCGTTGTTCTTTCTTCTAAATCTTTAGCTTGTATATGATTCAGAATATCTTGCAAAGCTTGGTTATCACGAAAATGAATTTTATTATCACAATTTTTAATCGATAATTCAAATGGAAATGTCTCTTTGGATTCTATTAACTGATTAAATAAAATTTCTTGAGCGAGAATTCCTAACGCATAGACTTCTGTTTTTTCATTATATAAAAAAGAATCTTGTTCTTTATCCATTTTGAGTTCAGGAGCAATATACGTCAGCGTGCTTAATAGAATGCATTCTTCTGTTTGTAATGCTGTTTTTTCTTCTCCTTGATAGGCGAAACCAAAATCGATTGTTGCCAAGTTGTTTCTGATAAAATCATAAATAAAATTTTCAAGTTTAATGTCGCGATGCAAAAATCTTTTACTATGAAGTTCTTGAATTGCTTTAAAAACAAAAATGACGATATCAAGCCATAATAAATTCGGCCATTCGAATTCGAGAAGATCAGAATTGTTTCGTTTCTCCATTAAATCAAATAAATCATCGCCTTTTTCATATTGCATGAGAAAATTTCCTTTAGATACAAAATGTCTTTTGCTCCATCGAAGAATTTCCTCTCCTTTGGCTTTTCCTAATGCAGTTAGATTTTTATGTTCTAAATGAAATATCCGAGTTGGATTTCTCCTATGTAGCATTTGTGTTTTTAATGTAACCCATTCACCAGTCTCGATGTTTTGTGCTAATTTTGGGGCGCTAAATTGGCCATTAGCGAGAGTGAATTGTTGATAAATCTCATAAACAATCGTATTTCCTTTGTTATTTCCGTAAATGGAATAATCAGGATCTTCAATTAGCGCAAGTGGAATGGCTTCTCTAGAATGATATTTCCCTATGAGTTTTTTATAAATCGCGTAAATACCCCTTGCATCTTTGATAATGCCATAAGGGATTTTGAATTCGGTTTTTGAAAAACGACCCAATTCTTTATTAAGTAACTGCTCTTTTACATATTGATTTTGCATTTTATCTAATAGCATGCCATCGATTAGGCAAGCTGGGTCAACTTGCGAAGGAATAGCGCGAAGTTGTGTCATGATATGATGTCCTTAATTTAGGTTGCGACGGTACTCTCTTGAATAAATTTTTCTATTTCTTGTATTAAAAAATCAAAATCTGGATTAAATGTCAGACGATGATGTTGCAGTTTTATCAAGTGTAAGCGGTATAAGATCGAATACATCCAGGTATCAAATTTATCTTGGGCGCCATATATGAATTTGTTTTGATCGATTTTGCTAGCTAAAGGATAATCACCGTTTTCTCCATAATGCATGTTAGAGCGTGCGTTAGGTAATGAAATATGAGAAAAACTTGTAATTCCTAAGTCGGGATAAACAGAAGAATGTACGCTAATTCTTGGATCTGAATAATGTAAATTTTTATTGGAATAAAGAAACATCTGGCTAATAGGATGTTTATTTTTTTGAAAATAATCTAGGCTCGCTTTGCTGCAAACAACTTTGTCTTCGTAGCTTAGTGCGATAAATAACGGACAGTGCGTTAGTTTTTCATGGTTGATCTTTTTGATTTCTTGGGCAAGACAATCTACTTGATAGATAGCATTTAATGGTACGGAACAATATTTAACATAATCAAATTCTTTGCTGATATAAAACCATTTTGCTCGTTCCCAGGGCCAACTGATAGCGCGGTGCCAATTAACAAGAAACGTAAAAGGTGAATTGATTCTGAAAGCAGGAGACAATAAGATGGATCCCATAATCGTATTATCGGTTGCAGCATGGTAAATAGATAGATTCGCGCCTGTTGAATAACCTGCCAAAAAAATCTTTTTGACTTCTGATTTTAGTGTGGTAACGCCGTAGTGCACAGCTTGGATCCATTCTTTATAATGGGTATTGAGTAATGCGCCAGGCACAGTGCCATGTCCTGGCAATAGAATAGATCTGACTAAACAGCCTTGTTTGCGTAGTTGCTCACCTATATCACGCATAATAAAAGGGGAGTCTAATAGGCCATGAATGAGTAAAACGCCATAGGTTGGTTGAGTTGTTGGTCGTAATTCAAAAGGGCTATTAGCTTCAATGATCCATTGTGCACGTTGATCTAAATCTTGACGAGTATTAGCAATAATGTGCTTTGTTTTTTGGATGTAATCAGTAAAAGGTAATTCTAGATCATAAATAGGATAATCTATTTTAGGGTCTTGAAAAAGCTTAGAATGTTTATCAAACATAGACTATAATTATAACAAAATTTCCATTCTTCAATTGTACGTTACTGTAACATACATGCCTATGATAATTAAACACGTCATTTATTATATTTTTCGCGTTACTTCCCATGCGGGTATTTTGAGCATCTTTGGGATAGGAAGCGTAGTATTTGCGGCAGATCAAGAAGGCTTTGGACAAATTGCTGAGAACTTGATTATTCCTGTTACGGTAGTGTCGGGTTTTCTCGCGGGTGCCGCAATTGCTGTTGGGTTGGCTTGTATTTTTGGTGCATTCATAAGATATATGCAATATCGTGTCAATCCGCTAGCACAACCCATTGGTACTGTCATCACTTTGTTTATTCTAGGGATTTTGCTACTCTGTTTGCCGTTGATTTATAAATTGACGGAGAGTGGAATTCCTTTTTCGTTAGGTTAATTTCTTTAGGGTAATCTTAATATATGTATAAAATCACAGGATTATTTTTTTGTTTGTTGCTGACTGGGTGTGAGGCAGAGCCCGTGACTTATGATTCGTTAATGCAGAATCCAAGTAGGCTGCAAAAAGAATCAGTCATTTGTCAGCAAAATGAAGAGCCGCAATGTAATATTGTTCGCCAAGCTGCGCAGGATTTTTTACAACTCATCAATGAACGACGAGACGATCCAGAAAAATTTGGTCAAGAGATTATACAAATTCAAATTAGTTTGGCTGAACTTGCCAAGCAGCCTGGCGCAAAAGAAATGTATCAGCAACAAGAAAAGAAGCTTCGCATTTTGTTTGCAGTGGTAGCAGCAACCAGCGTAGAGTAAGATTTCTGTTGTGTTTTTTCTCAATCAGAACGTTTCAATTTCTCGCAAAACTCAGGTACGAGAGATGTATTGTGAAACGGAGTGATGCTGTTTAACGTGATCATCAGTATCATAAATATCATAAAGACTGCTTGCTTGTGTGCTTATCTTTGTTGCATCTTTACTAGGTTCTATTTTTTCATCATGATTATAATAATTAACTTGTTCGAGCGATATGCAGATTTTGTTTGCAATCATCTCCGTACTATTATGGGAGGATTTTGTTGGCTGTTCTACCATTTTGATTTCTTCAGGTGTTTCTTGCTCTGGAATAGAATCTAATTTAATAGATGTATTTAAATTTTTCGAAGATTGTAATAAAAATAAAGCAAGATTTATATTATCTAAGCGTTCTTTTTCTATTTTTTTATTGAGTGCAAGGATTTTATTTATTTCAACTTGTTCATCAGGGTATGCTTTTTCGTGATTTTTGCGAATTTCTTCTAGCTGCGTAATAACAGAAGTTAAGCGAGGTCTTTTTTGTGAGTCTAGGTATCTCATTTCCCCGAGCAGTTGATGTAAGTCTTGATTTTTTCTGAGTTTGCTTTTTTTGTATGTGTTGTCTTCAGGGTTTATGTTAGCTTTGAAAAATAACTTATAATGCTTATCCGCATCACTTATTTTATTGAAGAATATTTCATATAGCATCACTCCGCAGGCATAAATTTCGGTTGATTCATTAAAGATAATGGTTTTTTTTTCTTTATGTGCATGCAGGATTTCAGGAGCTATATACGGATAGGTGCCGCATATTACGGAACTTTTTACGCTTTTAGAGAGATTTTTTGGCTTGTAAGGTTGAGCAAAACCGAAATCAACCACCTTTGCTTTTAAATTATTTCCAATGATATCAACGATAAAATTTTCAAGTTTAATATCACGATGTAAGTGATATAAATCATGCACATTTTTTTGTAGCGATTTGAGAGCATCAATAGCAATCTCTAACCATAAAAGATCGGGCCAGTTATGTTCAGGGCTGGATGCAAAGCGTCGATTTTTCATTAACTGAAATAAAGATATTCCTGGCTCGTATTTTAATAATAGGTTGCCTTTTATTCCTTTCTTTGTATCTTTACTCACTCGAAATAGAGCTTGTCCGTATGATTTTTTTAATGCTTCTGTGCTTTGGCATTCATTATAAAATACCCAAAAGTCGCAAGCATTTTGTTGGGTTTTTAATATGTACCATTCACCTGTATCCAGACTTTGCGCGAGTTTCACTGCGCCAAATTTTCCATGACCTAGTTCAAATTGGTTATTATCATTTACGTCACGATAAATTGCGTATAATCCTGTTTCATTTTGGATAATGCCGTAAGGTGTTTTAAGAATTTTTTTTGAAAACCGACCGTGTGCAGTTTCAAGTTTTATTTTGAGTTGGGAGATAGTGGCTTCATCTAGCAATTTGCCGTTTTCTTGCAACAAATTTATATTAATTTCTGGCGGAAAGAATGCCAATTTTTTTCTCATCATATAGTTATTTTTCTCAAATTGATTTTACAAATCGACCTTGAATTATACAAAAATAAGTTAAATATTCAATCTTATAATGCATTTTTTGTCATCGACAAAGGAAATTGAGCTGATATTTCAGTATAATCAATCAACAATACGGAGAAAGGCGGCATGGAAAAGATAGCTACATTACTGATTCTGATCTTATTGGCTTTTGCATCGCTGGGCAGTTATTTATTTCTTACCAAAGAGATTATTGTTGGAAATCTGAAAATAGCTGATGGGCAGAGACAACTTGAGCAAGGAGAGCAAATGCTTGCGAAGGGCAAAGCAAAGCTGGCAGGTGGTGAGCAAAAATTATCAGGCGCGAAAAGTACATATAACAAAATGCAAGCTGCTCCCCTTGTGTTGGTAAGCGTATTGCCTGTCACGGGTGTCTTAGCAGTGGCGAGTGAGAAGATCGCTAGCAGTAAGATTGCTGAAGGAAAGCAGCTGGCTGCCAAAGGAGAGGAAAAAATTAAAGTGGGAGAAAAGCAGCTTGAAACAGGCAGGTTGCAATTGCACGTTGGCATGGAGCGCTTGAGACACGCCAATGAAATACGTATTGCATGTGCACTCGGGGCGATTTTTTTTGCTTTTTTATCCATTGTGCTAGGGTTTTATTGGAGACAATCAGTGTTTAAGTTTTTTGAGAACAGAGTGAGGCATGACAAATAGACTTATATGTACCTAACAATAAAATACTAGAATACTTAGAATAAAAATAAACTCGATTGTTTATTGAAAATACGGCAAATTGCCGTATAATTAAATTATGACAATAGAGGGCAAAATTATGGCACATCCAGCAACTAAAAGTTCATCTGGGATTGAGCGGCTTGAAGCAAGAATTACTTCAGATAAAAAGAGCGTATTAAAAAACGCAGCTGATTTATCAGGTCGTACACTAACAGATTTTGTTATTCATTCTGCATACGAAGCAGCTAAGCGAGTTATAGAGGAGCATCAACAATTGCATCTATCTGTTGCTGATCGTGACATATTTATTCATGCGTTGTTAAATCCACCCAAGCCAACGGATAAGTTATTAAAAGCAGCTAAAAAATACAAAAAGGATGTGGTTTCTAAATGACAGATAAAAATAAGGAAGGTTGTAAATATCAAATTGAACCTTTAGAAAAAAAACACATTAAGACCGAGTTTAAGTGTGGCATTGATGCGTTAGATCAGTATTTAAAGACCCAAGCAGGACAAGACATAAAAAAAAATGTTGCAGTAACGCATGTCTTAACGGCTGAAGATTCAGAAGAGATATTGGGTTTTTATACTTTATCATCAATTGGAATTTTTCCCGGTGATCTACTTGATGATGTTGTCAAGAAGCTGCCTAGATACCCAGTATTGCCAGGTGTGTTAATAGGGAGATTAGCAGTTGATGAAGATTGTAGAGGGCAAGGATTAGGTCTTTATCTTTTGATGGATGCGCTTAAGCGTAGTCTTGCTGTTAGTACTCAGATTGGTATTGTTGCTGTAATTGTTGATGCTAAAAATGAAAAAATGATAACGTTTTACAAACAATATGGTTTTATCGCATTACCTAATAATAATCATCGGTTATTCTTGCCTTTGAGTACTATCAAACAATTGGATTTGTAATTATTACAGCCTATCTACAATCAGAAAAAGGCAGATAAGTTAATTTGGCAGACAATTATAGCGATTTATAATGATGCAATTAATTTTGCTAAAAGCAAGATTATAGAAGCAGGGGCGGCGGGAATTTATTTCTTTGTTTAGTCGATTGATTATTTGATAAATTTAAAATTTGTCTTGTAATCAATACCCCGATTTGTACCCTAGAAAATTTGGTACTTAAAAATCAATCGAACCCGCGTCCCACGTGTTCGTTGTTCGCGAACAGAGAACATTTTACATGCGCAATTCGCGAATGGATTACAGGTTATTAATAACATTAGCGCTGATGCCTTCTAATACAGTTATAGCTTCATCATAGGATAGAGTATTTGTACTATCATATACCATTGCTTCGATAAACTCTTCATATCGTTCCCTCCAAATTGATTTATCTTTTAATAAAGTTAACGATTGTCTGATTTCGGTGCCAGGATCAGCGGCATATTCAGGATGTTGGTTTTTGAATTGTTT
Organism: uncultured Coxiellaceae bacterium; assembly: GCA_964484285.1. GTDB lineage: Bacteria > Pseudomonadota > Gammaproteobacteria > DSM-16500 > DSM-16500 > CAZUQP01. Next base: position 7,309 of record CAZAEO010000044.1, read on the forward strand.
GCCATCATTAACGATAATAGTTTTTGCATGCTCAACAAAATTTGCATTTATTTTGTTAGCTTGCTTAATGGCATTTAAGTCATAAACGTGACGTATTAATGTTTTATCATCATCCTCTCGGCCACGTTCAATGGCTATAATACGTCGAGTTAATCCAACCCATTTTTCCACGCCAGTCTCGTCAATAGAAATGCACTTAGTGGTTGGTGGGGTAAATAAATTTACCTTCAAGCTGTCTTCAATGATTGTTTTAATTTCTAATTCATCAACTGACAGAAGGATATCCGAAAAGGTAAATTCAATTTTAATATCAGGACGCAGTGTAGAGCCTATAGGAAATGAGAGAGGGTATGTCATGATAATTTGCTGATATTTCCCTTCATTTCTTGCAACATCATTTGTCACTGATAAATCAGGCACTATCAAGGTTGATCTGATTTGTGTGCGAAATTTATTTAATTCATTTTTTAGACGTGATCTGCTAAAGTTTTCTGTTGTTTTGCATTGAACTTTGAAGTCCACGTCTTCTGACATACGTTGCACAAGTTTATGTGCTTTGGCAAGACAAGTGCCACCGCAAAATATTAATTGAAAGTATTCGTTTTTTATTGCAGAGAGAAGATGGATGACTTGGGTAATGTAGTAGTCTTTTTCAATAATTGGTTCTCTTAGTCCTAGAAGTTGGGCTGTGTCGCTAATAAGGCGCAGCTGATGTTCATTTAGCATTAATTCCTTTCTCCACAATTAGTTTTCTATTGCCATAGGTCAGGTGACCTCTAAAGCGGCTTTTTAATTGGACAATTATGCGAACAGGGACTTGGGTTGATAGGCCAGCGTTATAAGCTTGCTCTGCGCTACCAGGTTCCCATTTGATACCTTTTTTGGTGAGGGCTTCTTTGCAGGCTTGGTCAAACCCACCTTGGATAACGGGCTTGTTGATGTTTTCTGATATATAGGCTTTGGCATAAATACCGTAGCCAATTTTAACCAATTCACCTATTTCTACAAGGTCTTTAAAGCACCGGCTAATCTGGCGTGAGCTGCCCATGTCTTCAATATCTTCACGCAGCACAATATTACCAGCAATTTGCTGCTTAATTCTATCTAATACTTTGAATTTTAAGCTATTTTTATAATAATTTTTAGTCATAATAAGTAATCTCTTAACCGCCAAATATAGACAATTTTACTTAGTATAGCACAAATATTAATAACGCCAAATATGGACAATTTCAGCATATTAGCAGAAAGTACGATAATAAGAATTTGTTATACTGGAGTTTGGCCATTTTTAAGATGACACAACGTCCTGATTCATCGATTAATTTCAAAGCCATTCTACGCTTGAGCTCCCCCTGTGTTCTGCCTCCTGGTGCCTTTTTTGATTATTATATATACAATTTTGATCAGTTTTTGTATAATTTAAACCTTATCGCATATAGGTATGAGGTTTCAGAGTATGGCAGAGACACGATCAGACTTCTTAGAAGAAGAAGTAAAAGTAGAGGAAAAAAAATCACAAAATTCTACTACCGTATCCATCATGCAAACACTTTCTCCTGAGGCTATAGCATTGACTGACAATCAAGGTGAGTATGCTGTACCAGGCCGGCTAGTCGGAATCACGCTTGACTATGCACTACTGCCCGAAAAGAAAGAAAAAGATCAATTAACTGCTTCATATTGTAAAATCTTACCAGAAGCAAATATCCATTATGTAAACACCATTCATGCTTGTATACGACAAAAATGCTTAGGTGATCTACACAGAGCCATCTTGTCAGGTGATCTCAAAACACTCGAAGAACAAATAAAACAAGACCCTAAACTACTGCTAGAAAAATTAGAAGAAAAAGAATGCATGACGATTCAAGGACTTTCTGGTCATAAAGCCAGTGTAACTTTATATCGCACGGCGCTAGCAACAGAAGATACCCAAATGGCCGAAATGATCAAAGCGAAGTTAATCGAAGTTGCGGGTAAAGAAGAAGCGGATGCGCAATACAACGCACAGTTTCCAAAAGGATGGGAGCTGCTTGAAGAAAAACGATGGAAACCGATGTCTAAACAGTTAGACGTTGTTACCCAAGCGATTAGATATGCTAAACCCGACGATATTGTTTCATCAGGTTATCCTGAATATAAATTGACAGTAAAAGATAGATCAAACGTTGCGATTGCGCTGGCTCACTTGAGATCGTTGCTGGATGCAACGCTTAATGAAATAGTGACAATAGGACGGCACTTTAACCCTCATTTTCTCCTAAAAGAATTTCAACTATACGATGATTATTTTGGCAATAATTTGAGCGATCCTCGCGCCTTGGCATTTTGGCGGCTCGTCATTGGCTACGCGCAACGTTTCATGCCGGTGAATTACGTACAAGCGTTTTTTGACGGGCTTTACAATTCAGAAGAAAAACTACGAAAGGGTATCCCCCAGGGTCGTTCACTTAAATTTAAAGTATTTGATTCGCGGAGTAATACTTGGGTGTCTACTGATTTCTATCCTCTATCTATTTCTCGTCTGGGTTTTGATTTTGCATTTGGCTGGGCGGGCGTGGCCTCTGGCGAATGGCCGCGGGTCTGCCGGGGTGCGGGAGCCAAGTTTTCGAAGCTTATGTCAATCAAAAACAGCAAGCTTACAGAACTTACAGAACTTACAGTGCACCCAGACCATAATCACCGGTCGACGACGATGTCTTGTTCAGTAATGTAATTCTGTCATGTTGGCGAAGTCCTTCGGCAATAGCTGCTAAAGGTAGCTGCCAACATGTTTTGATAAACCAGGACAATAATGCTTCGATATCCCAGGTCTCTGCTGTTTTGACCCACCAAACAGCCCATCTTTTCAAGTAATGCTTGATCTGGCGGATAGAAAATCCAGTGCGACACGAAGTCGCCAAAAGAGCTGTGGTACTCGAAAGAAAATACCACCATTCATGCGACTGGATGAACCTACGATCCTGAATAAAGAGCGGATCGGACAAAGTAGCGAAGCACGTAAGTGCGAGATCTAAAACGCAAGTGGAGGATTTTCCTGAAAGTCGCAATTCAGGTGAGCGCAAGGTTGAAAATTATGAAACTAGCTGTGTACTAGTATTTTCTGATAATAGTTTACGCATTGCATTTGAAAATTTGATACCATTCTCACTAATAACTAAAAATTGTATATTATTATTTTCTTATACTGATCGAAAAAGTCAAAATTTTACTTTCTACTTCAATTCATAAAATGCTGCATTTTACCCTGTTTCGGCGCCTGACCACCCACGTAGGTTTATCGGAACGATGTAGGTGGGTGGTCAGGCGCCGAAACAGGGTAATTTTTAATATTAACAATTTGTTTTCATATGTTTTTTTCTCAAAATCCGAGCGGAATCTCATTCCTAGGGTCAGTCCGTTATTTAGGGTAAGATTTTTAGTTTTAAAAATAGCCAAATTATCTCATGTTCACAGTAGAAAATTATTTTATGTACGTGATGTTTGACTTATTTTCTTTGTTAAACGTAACATCGTCACAAGTCGCATCATTATTAAATATCAATGTTACCGTATTGTTACGTGTTACCCTTGTATCTGTAACACGTAACACATACGTAACATTCAAACTTATTTATAATGTGCTTTGTGACGTTGTTACGTTTGCATCACTAAGATAGCGAGCAAATGCATCAGCAAATTGTAAATAGGAATAACCTTTTGCTGTAGTGATTCCAAGACGAATTGTGTTACTGGCGATTCCAAATTCTCGTAGTCGTGTTGCAATTTGTCTTGGTGTAATAGGCTGACCACGATTGTAGGTTGCCCAGGGTTTTTCATCATCCTTGCAAAGAGCAGCAATGAGTTCTGATGTGGAGAAACGATCAACGGGTAAAGGTTCATAAATTTCTTGGATATCTGCAAGTAGTTGCACGCCGATACTTTGTGATTGTTCAATATCACTCGATAACTTTAGCGCGGCATTTTTGGCAAGTTGTAACCAATCATTCCCTGCAATTTCTGCAATAGCAACTAAAGTTTCCCAGTTATCTTGTGCACGATCATTTAACGTGTCAGGTAATTTCGGTTTGGCTTGTTGGATTTTGTCAGAATAATCTTGAGCAAAACGCGACAATTTTTTTGCCAATATTCTAAATAAATCCGGTTCAGCATGTCGCAATCGCTCAATATTTTCTTCCGGTTTTTTGCGGCGTAATTCTAAAGTAATTGATCTATCCATAATAGTATCAGGCAGCTTGCCAATTCCTGCTAAGGCTTTTGCTCCCCAGACATTGAGTTTTCTGGGAGAATGATCATCGCCAACTACCCTGATTGTATATGCTGATTCACGAGTGTGACCGCAATTAATTAATCCTCGTAATTCTTCATTCTCGCGCATGAAGGTATCCGCTTCGTCGATCAATAAAGTGGGTTCCCAAGCATCAATGGATCGAAATAGTGCGGCAGATGAAATATTGGATGCTGCAAGAGGGCGATTAACAATGCGGCTTAAGAGAAAAAGCATTTGGCTTTTGCCGCATCTTTTTTCTGGGGCAGTAATGACGGCAATGGGTGCAACTTGGATTACATCAATAAACCATGTCATTACAGCCCATAATGTTGCAGCAGTGACAGTTTCTTTTTGGCAGACAATAAAACGTTTAATCGTATTTGAAATATCGGTGAGAAGTTCAGCAGGATGAATAGGTTCATGCCAAGGTTCTATTTCTTGGAAGGGCGATTGATTTTCTTCTTGTAAGGCTGTTTTTTCTGTTTTTACCATATTATCCAATGTAGCAGGGCGAATACCCATAGATTTTGCAGCAGAAATTCTAACGCGATCATATTCAAGGGATGAAAGGAGGGCTAATTTTTTTATTGTGTTGTTGTCATGATTGGTCGAAACTTCATCGGAAGTGATTGGAAAAAATAAATCTAATAAATCATGTAGGGTGCAGTTTGGATTATTTCTAATCCAATCCACACAATCTCCGTTTAGCGGTAAAGGACTGATATCAATGGTTTGAAGTGTACATCCAATTTTCTTGAGTTTTGTAATAAGTTGTTTTGCATAATTTTCGCCAGGTTCATCATTATCAGGCCATATAATGCAGTGTTTTCTTGCTAGTGGTTGCCAGTCTGCCCCATCAGCACTGGTTGCGCTACCGCTAGTGAGTGCAATATATTTTTCATGTGAATTTTGTTGTTTAAGAAATTCATTTAATATATCAGCAGGGTGTTCGCCCTCCACAATCAATACCTGTGCATCGGGATATTGGGTTAAGAGTTGTAATCCATAAAGCGGTTTATTTTTTAAAAATGGAGGTTCACCTAGATGAAATTCTCCAGAAATATCTTTGTACATGGGGCGAATCCATTTTCGCCCATCTGCATGTTTGAGGCGGATGCGCCAATAAATAGGATTGCCATGTTGATCAGAATAACTATGTAGTGATTCAGGTTGAAATCCTTCGGCAATTTTTTGCGCTGAAAATGTATTTGCTGCTTCTATTGGCGTGGAATGATAGGTCATATACGGTTCTCCCATGCACCTAATTCTTTTGCTGCATCAATGAATGATTTTCCGGTGATATCTCGGTAAAATGCCAAGATGTCTCCACCTTTTGCACCACAAGCGTGGCATCGATAATGTCCGCTGATGGAATGCATATTCAGGCTGGGAGTGTGTTCCTTCCCATTTTTATGAAAAGGGCACTGTAGTATGAGATATCCTTTGTGATTGGTTTTCTTGGGATTAAAACCAAGGCGATACAGTACTGATTGAGGCGTGGGTAAGAATTTTTTGTTAAAACTTCCTTGTGATAACGGTATGTTATTACGATAATACGTGTGTAGTCTTAGATTTGCCGCCAAAGCGTGTACTAGACGCTTGGCGGTTTTATTTTTGTTAGGCATATCTCCCCCCTTAGGCATTTTTTCGACTTTCATTGATTCGTGACCGTACCCATTCATCAATCTCTGCTTCAATCCAGCCAACGGCGCGCCCACCGCCTAAGTCAATAGGAGAAGGAAAGGTGCCTGATGCGATTCTTGCATAGATAGTTGAGCGAGATAGACCTGTACGCGATTCAACTTGTTTTCGTCTTAAAACGATGAGCGGAGTTTGGATTTCTTCTGTCATTGTTGGCTCCTTTAGGAATAGTAAAGAAACCATGCTAGCTTTGAGATGCTGCATTTTCGAGGATTGCGTTAATACAAAATTTTTTCCGGAAGAATTTAAGCTTGTTTTTGTTCCGGATTTTGTAAAGTGATTTGGCCAGCGAGTTGATTTAGTGTTTTTTCGGATAAAAGATATTTAACTAGTGGTGCTGTAGTCTTACGTACTGTTTCTTCGCCTCCTACACCTGATAGATAAATAGCATCTGCCATGACTCGATTAGGAATGCTCACATTCATTTCGCGCTCCCATATTTTTAAATCCAAATAGGGGAGTACGCCATACAAAACCCAAGAATTTAAATCCGATTGTTTAATAGTTTTTATTTTCATTTGCATATTAAGCTCTGCTCGAATAGCTGAAAGCCATTTTTTAAAGTGCTCAATCAATACCTCATCACTGAAGTCGAGGTTAACGTTGATTAGGCCTTCAGCTTGTAGATCAGGCGAAGCCGACTTGTAGATCGGTTCATTGAGCCATTCTTGATTGGGGACATTCAATGAGGCTAAGTTTGCATCTGAGGTATTAACATAGGTAATACCAGAAGAGGCAGCGAATTGAAGAACGTCAATAATACAATCAGTTAGTTCGGGTTGATAAGTTTTTCTCTCTGGTAACAAAAATTTTTCAATATTAAAATAATTTCTCATTGTTAGTGATGAAATGGCAGGATTTTCTCGCGTCATTACAAATTTTTCTAGATTAATTTTTCTATCAATCTGGTACCAAAGATTGAAATACGCATGATCTGATAAACTGATTACAGATTTTTTTCGCAAGATTTCAATTGGTTCTGCTAAGGCTGATACAACCTTGCAAGTCAGGCAATGTTTACGAAAAACTAGTTGTACATGCCAATCATATAATGACATGGTCTTTGCCTTTTTATAGTTATCTAGTCGAAACCAATCAGGTAATTCTGAAACATGCTTAATTTTTTTTGTCATATTACTTCTCGTTTGTTAATGAGTCCAAATAATCCGCCCAATGCTGCATCATTTTTCTGCGCTCGGGTAAATACTCCGCATAATTATACGCAGCGCGAATATTATTTCTTTCCGCATGTGCAAGTTGTCTTTCAATTGCATCACGATTCCAACCTTGTTCATTTAAAAGAGTAGAGGCCATTGAACGAAACCCGTGCCCCGTCATTTCATCTTTTGCATATCCCATTCTTCTTAATGCAGCCAATACAGCATTATTTGACATCGGCCGGCTAAATGTTCTCAAGCTTGGAAAAACATATTTGCCGTTCCCGGTTAATGGTTTTATCTCATTCAAAATCGTCATGGCTTGTGTTGATAACGGAACAATATGAGTAATACGCATTTTCATTTTATGCGAAGGTATGCGCCATTCAGCAGTTTCAAAATTAATTTCTGACCATTCTGCTTGACGCAATTCTCCAGGGCGAACAAAAACTAAAGGTGCAAGTTGTAGCGCGCATTTTGTTATTATATGGCCATTGTAATCTTTCAAAGCGCGTAACAATGTGCTGATTTGTTTTGGGTTTGTGATTGAGGCAAGGTGACGTTTTTTTACTGGCGGTATTGCCCCGCGTAAATCAAAAGAAATATCGCGTTCCGCTCTGCCGGTCGCAATCGCATAGCGAAAAACTTGTCCGCAATATTGAAGAGTCCTGTGAGCTGTTTCGAGCGCGCCTCTGTTTTCTATTCGTCGAAGCACTGCTAATAGTTCAGGTGCGTTAATTTCAGTGATTGGGCGGGTGCCAAGCCAAGGGAATATGTCTTTTTCCAAACGAACAAGGATTTTGCCTCCGTGTTCTTCTGTCCATTTTGCTGAAAACTTGATATGCCATTCTCGGGCAATGGTTTCAAGGCTGTTTTCCGCAGTCAGTCGTTGCGCGCGTTTCTTTAGTTGCTTAGCCATGCCTGGATCAACAGCGTCGGCTAACAGCTTGCGTGCTTCATCCCGTTTACGTCTGGCGTCTGCCAATGTCACGTCAGGGTAAATGCCCAAGGCCAGTAACTTTTCTTTATCAGCAAATTGATATCTGAAACGCCAATACTTAGATCCATTAGGCTGAACAACAAGAAATAACCCTTTCCCGTCCGCTATTTTGAAAGGCTTTTCTTTGGGTTTCACCGTCCGAACTTTAGTGTCTGTCAGTGCCACTGGGGTATCTCCTTTTTGGGGCATCAATGTACCCCGGATTTATACCCCATTTTTGGTCGGATTTTAGGGGTATTGATTGGAATTTATCGGAAGGAGATTATATAAAAAACCCTTGTCTAGCAAGGGCTTCAGGACTTTTTTGGAATTCTTTGGAATGTGTTCTGGTGGAGGCGGCGGGAATTGAACCCGCGTCCGCAAGCTCTAAA
>CAZAEO010000045.1:0-15799 GCA_964484285.1 uncultured Coxiellaceae bacterium
CTTCGCTTACGCTCAGGATGATTTGAAACATTTGCCATTTTTGTCGTGTACAGAGTTCAATTCTGACGCATTATTTCATCTTAAGATTTCCTTAAGGTTTAATCCAGCATAATACTAAGGCTTTGAGAAGTATAGGAAATGCTTCACATCAATTGAACGACATTTTGTCAAAGATGACTTTATTCAGAAAAGGAGTTCTTCATTATGTCCCAATCAAGAGAAACGCGTGCTATTGCCAATGATCAAAAGCAACAAGAGGAAGAAGTCACAAAAAGAAGAAAGAGAAAAAGAGTTATTGACAGCCCTACAGATGATGTAACCGATGAAATAAATCAAACAAATTTAGCCAGCTCTTCATCTTCCTCCAGCTCCAGTTCTTTTTCCGCGCATCCATCGATTGAAACACACGAATTTACTGCAAAAGATTTTGATCACTTGTCTAGCAATGAATATGCACGTTATTTAGGTAATAGCGACAAAGTCGGTCATGCTGTGATTATAAAAAACGAACAAGGTGAAGAAATCGCATTGCAATACAACATACCTCAAGGAACAGAAAAAAGCACACCAACCATACGTCCTTTAATTAATATTGAAGCAATTGAACGTTACGGACTACATCGATTTAGAGCAACAACACCCACTCACGGTACTAAAATGTATGCCAAACGTTTTATCGATTTAGAATTAACTGATGAAAAATATACCTCAACACCCATGCAGATTGCCTGTTTTTCACCCTCTGCATCAGAACAAGAACCTTTTTGGGGTGGAAAAGAAAAAGAAACGCCATTATTTCGAGAAGACCTTGCGCCAAAAAATAAAGAAGAATTAGATAAAGAGATACAAGAAATAAAAGAAAAAACAGGCAACAAAATTAAAGCTGGCAATGAACTTATCATTGATCATGAATCCGTTAGAGCAAGAGACAACATTAAAACCAGAACACCAGATCAAAACACTGTCATGGGAGGTGAATCAGCCAGAGACACGTATGAATATTTTTTAGAAACTTGGCAAGAGGAATTACATCCTGAAATGATAAAAGTATTACAACGCGCTGTTAAAGCGCCTTTACGAGAAGCGTTTAAAAGTAACTATCGTCCAGAATGGTTACACGCCGAAGGATTTGGATTAACACCAACGGAAAAAAATCCTCAAGTCGCAGAAAATTTAGGTGCAGCTCCCAAATGGGCCAATACAGAAATGATGGTATTGGAACGTATTGCTAAATGGTTCGCGTTAAATAGACCCAAAGCGTCCATTAGAATCAAACCTCTTTTTGAAATGCTGTTAGATTCTGAACTCATCAAAAAGATCGAATTTTCAGTTAACATCGAGGAAGAAGGTCAGTTCATAAAATTTCTGCAAACAATTAATCCTTTTAAACAATATCCTCTTTTTAGAAAAGCGTCTGATATCGCACAAGGTACAGCAATTGCTTATCAGTTGTTATATGGCACTTCACCTGCTTCGCAACAAGGTGTATTAAATCCTGCTTACAAAGCCTCTGCTTCATCAACACCAGCAACAGCTGCGTCTTTCCATGTATCATCCTCATCTTCTGCTCTCTCTTTTCCCATAAAAAAATCAAAGAGGATCGCTGAAGATGCACTTTCCCCAAAAAAGAAAAAAGCAAAATTATCGCTACCCCCTTCCTCGCCTGTCGAATATGAAAAATCTATCGTGCAAATCTTAACAACTTCTCAAGAACCTGACTATGATCAACCCTGGATGGGCACACATGTTGGCGGAAGTAGTGGAACAGGATTAGTCATAGAGCACCACGGTAAAAAATATATTTTAACGAACGCGCACTGTGTAGAAAATATGGTAAGAACGCGCATCCGATTTGCAAACACGACTAAAAAATATGAAGTCAAACCTAAATGCGTATCGTATCAATGTGATCTGGCCTTATTGGAAGTAGATGATCCTGAATTTTTGCATATTGCAAAACCGTTAGAACTAGGCGATATGGTACGTCATAAAGATAAAGTACTAACCGTAGGTTTTCCGATGGGTGGTGATGAAATATCTGTTAGCAAAGGCATTGTTTCACGTATCGAAGTACGCGATTACTGTATGAGCGGGCTAGATATGTTACAAGTCCAAATAGATGCAGCAATCAATCCTGGTAACAGTGGCGGCCCTGTTCTATCCAATAACAAAGTAGTAGGCGTTGCTTTTCAGGGCTACGATAGACAAGGCCTAGGATTCATGATACCTCCTCCCGTTATCTGGCATTTTTTAACAGAAGCACTGAGCGGCAAAAAATATCGCGGCTTTCCTATCTTACCTGTTAATTTTGAAACATTAGAAAATCCATCGTTAAGAAAACATTACGGGATGACTAAAGAGCAAACGGGAATACGTGTCAGTTCAGTTAATAATCTTTGTGATGCCTTTAATAAACTCAAACCAGATGATATTTTATTAGAAATCGACTCATTACCCATCTCTAATCAAGGAACCGTTGACATACCTGACATAGGCAAACGTATTGATCTACTTCATGTCACTCACATGAAATATATTGGTGATACCGTGCAATTGAAGGTATTACGTAAAAATGAGAAAACTAAACAAGCAGAAACTCATCATATCACTGTCAAATTAGATCATGTTCCATTGGAAACTGAAAAAGTCCCACAAACAGAACATGATAAAATGCCAACTTATTATATTAACTCGGGCATTGTATTTATACCCTTAACGCGTAATTACCTGGAAGGAAAAGGTGGAGATCTAGAAGACTACCGTGAAAACGGATCTTTTCTTACAGAGCTATCTAAAAAATTGCCTGATGAGCAAATTATCGTTATTAATGATATTTTAGATTGTGAAAACACAGAAGGCTATGAGAAGCACGTGAATGCTATTATCACAGAAATTAATGGCAAACCAATTAATAATATTCACGATGCGATAGCAGCCATGGAAAATAATCCAAATGATCTGCACTGCATTACTACCCATTCAAAAAATAAAATTGTTGTTAAAAACATGGCAAAAGCAGAACAGGATGCACTGTTAAAACAATACAATATCAAGGGAGGAGATCGATCAGAAGATTTATTACCAGAACACAAAATAGATCATCTCATCATACCGAAAAATGCTTCTTCAAGCAGCAGTTCATCAAGCAGTATTCCATGCAATGATGTTACTATGGAAGAAAAACAGCCCAATCACGAACTTACTTTAGAGGATTTACCTGGGGCAAGAAGATATCGCGCCAAGCTTGATCAAATGGAACAATTGTATAGCCAATATCCACTAGATGAAGACGAAGACCTATCATACGAAGACATTGATGAAGATGAAAATTATGATGAGGAAGAAGAGGAGGAACTCGAAGAAGGCTCTACTAATGAAGATAAAGAAGAATCAGAAGAAAGTGCCTTTTCAAGAAAAGAAAAAACAAAACCTCAGCTAAAATATTCTAACAAATTTCACTTTTTTTACAGAGAAAAGGATTCCTCTCACATGGATATAGATCAAGATAATGAAATTGACCACAAACATGCCCGTTACAAATAAATAATTCACTTTTGCGAAAGTGGGTATCCAGAAAGAGATTAAAAATACTGGATGCCAACTTTCGTTGGTATAGCAAATCAAGAAGGATGAAAATATGCTAGTAAGAAATTCTGAAGAAAAAATTATAGAAACCCAATCTATTCGAGATATGCTGCAATTGATCAGCTATGACACCTGGTTATTATTAGATATTGATAACACAGTGATGGAGCCTTTGCATGAACTTGGTAGCGATCAATGGTTTGTAAAATTAATTGAACATGCTTGTCAACTAACATCCAATAAAGAAGAAGCTATGATCTCAGTAGTGAAACTCTATCAAGAAGTACAACATCGTATTCGCACAAAAACGGTTGAACCCGAAATAGTTCACCTAGTGAAAGCACTGCAAGATAGCGGTGTTCCAATATTAGCCCTGACTGCTCGCGATAGCTCTCTTATCGAAACAACTCGCTGCCAGTTAAAGGATATTGGAATTGACTTTTCTAGATGCTGGGATACCTCTGCAAAAAAGATTGAATTAGATAATGAAGATAAAGAAAACAATCCCACTTATTCTGGTGGTATTATTTTTTGCAGCGGGAAAGATAAAGGAAAATGTTTAAATAGCCTTTTAACACATACGCCAAAACTTCCAAAACATATCGTTATGGTAGATGATAAAGAAAAACATTTATTACACGTCAAAGAAATTATTGAACGTAATGGAATTCGTTTTCATGGATTGCGTTATGGATTTCTGGATGAAAAAGCAAAAAACGTTAACATGCAAGCAGCACATATTCAATTAGCGTGCATAAAGCAGGAATTATCCTCTCCTGTACAAAATACCATTGAACGATTACAGCTCGTTTCTTCTAATGTCCATATACAACATACAAAATATGCAGGATTTTTTCGAAATTTACATCATTTAAAAAGAAAACACAACGAACCATCCTGTACAAACGAAAAATACGATTCATCAGTTAAATTTTCACGAAATTGATAAATATGTCATCAAATCGCTTGCACAAGAAATCTAGCCCTACGAGAGAAAATAAAAAAAAATCCAGTAGTAAAGAAATTATATTGGCTTTGGATGAACACAAGAAACTATCAGAACCTAGCATTTCTTATGAAATGCAACCTGCACCATTTCAGAGGACTTTGACACAAGCAGCTATCGATAAACATGGTGCAGAACCCACCTTTTTTCAAGGACAAACTTATGAAATACTGACGCACACATTATCCGTTCATCCTTTAACTCGACTTAGCTGTAGAAGCAGTAGCGATCGCGAAATTCTTTTACTAGATTTACAATCTGCTAATTTAAAAAAATATTTCGATAAATTTTTATCACTATATAAAATCTATTCGGATAATTCAGAAGAATCCACGCAACCTTTAGATGACGAAACTATAGAAAATACAACAATACAACCTATTGCTGCTCCTATTCCTTATGATTTGGCCGTATTGCAAAACTTGGTTACAGAGGTACGATTATATCTTCCTCGAACAACCGAAGAAAAATTACAAACTATAATCCATGAAAAGCATACTTCACTGTTGTTGTCAGCAAATAAAAAAATTGCACCTTTAGAATGGTTTTTTGAATCTAAACAAGGATATTGCCGCCATCATGTATTAGCAAGCGCTTATTTATTAGTTCATTTGATTGATTATCATGCCAAACAACATTTTAAGACCTTTGAAGACACAAAAAGTAAAATTTATCGTTTTCGCGGCCAATTACAGCCTCTGAATATGGATAAACAAAAAACCCCCGCATCACATGCTGTTATGATTTATGAGGCAGAAAATGGTCATCGTTATTTATTAGATCCATCTAATAAAGGTTTTTTTAATACCGGATTGGCAGCAGACCTCACGAATTTATCCGATATAGATAAAATGAAACTATATAATCTATATCATCCATACGATGGCAAGCAGTTTATTCAAAAAATAATCGAAACTTACGATGAAATCGCAAAGTGCGCAATACCACAACCTGGCAGTAACCCTGTATTTCGCACGCAACCTAAATTATAATTTGCCTACCTTAAATCAAACAAAAATCGAATGAATTCTTTTTCTTTTAGAAGGGGGACACCCAGCTTTTCAGCCTTAGCCAGCTTAGAACCTGGATCTTTGCCCACTACAACATAATTTGTTTTACTTGAAACACTACCAGCTACTTTCGCTCCTAACGATTCCAGCTTCTCCTTTGCATCTTCACGCGTCATAGCGGTTAACGTTCCTGTTAAAACAAATGTTTTGCCAGACAGAGGTAATGCGATTTTTTTTACAATTTTTTTCCATACAATACCTGCTTTCAGTAATTTATCAATCACATCACGATTATGTTTTTCTGCAAAAAAAGTTACGATATGTTTAGCTACAACAGGGCCAATATCAGGTAATGTTTGCAAAATGTCTTCATTAGCAGTTGCTAATTCAGATAAATCACCAAAATGATTTGCCAATTGCTTGGCGGTTGCTTCTCCGACCTCACGAATTCCTAACGCATACAAAAAACGCTCTAATGTTGTTTGTTTACTTTTATCCAATGCATCCAATAAATTCTGGGCGGATTTTTCTGCCATCCTGTCAAGATTAGCTAATGGTATTAAAGTAAGTGAATACAAATCTGCAACAGTTGATACCCTATTATTATCTACTAACTGTTCAACCAGCTTGTCTCCTAGCCCATCAATATTCATCGCTCGACGAGAAGCAAAATGTCTAATCGCTTCTTTGCGTTGTGCTGGACAAAATAAACCGCCGCTACAACGTGCAATAGCTTCTCCTTCAATATGTTCTATTTTAGAATGACAAATCGGACAGTATGCAGGCAACATGATTTTTTTAGCATCCTGAGAGCGATGCTCTTTAATAACAGAAACAACTTCTGGAATTACATCGCCAGCACGATGAATCACCACTGTATCACCAATATGAATATCTTTACGTCGTACTTCATCCATATTATGTAACGTTGCATTACTAATGGTAACACCACTCACAAATACAGGGCGCAGTCGCGCAACAGGTGTTAAAGCGCCTGTACGTCCCACCTGAAATTCAACGGATTCCACTGTAGTTAATACTTCCTCTGCTGGAAATTTATGTGCAATCGCCCAACGTGGTGCACGGGAGACAAAACCTAATTTTTTTTGTTCAATTAATTTATTTACCTTATAAACAACCCCATCAATTTCATAAGGTAAATCAGCGCGTTTTTTATGGATCCGTTGATAATAGACCAAACAGCCTTTAATGCCATTAACAACCTCTTGCTCAGGGCTTACACGCAAGCCCCATTTCTTTAAATGCATTAAAATATCGCTGTGTGATTCCAGATTTTTTTCGCCTTGCAATACTCCAATACCATAACAAAAAATTTCGAGCGGACGTGCTGCTGTCACACGTGAATCCAATTGCCGTAAACTACCTGCTGCCGCATTACGCGGGTTAACAAAAACTTTCTCGCCCTTCTCTTGCGCTAAACGGTTCAGTTTATTAAATCCTTTTTTAGGCATGTATACTTCGCCGCGTACTTCTAAAGCTGACGGATATTCATCTCCTAACAAACGTAACGGTACCGTGGGTATAGTGCGGATATTTTCAGTAATATCTTCACCGACATTACCATCACCTCGTGTTGCAGCACGGACTAATACTCCTTTTTCGTAATGAATACTTACAGCTAACCCATCCAGCTTAGGTTCACAAGAATATTCAATAAGATGTGATACAGACAAACGCTCACGAACTCTCTCATCAAAAGCAATAGCTTCATTATCTGTAAACGCATTATCAAGCGATAACATAGGGATTGCATGTTGCACTTTTGCAAATGCTTTTAAGGGAGTCGCGCCGATACGTTGCGTGGGAGAATCTGGAGTAATTAATTGTGGATAATCCTGTTCCAATTGTTGCAATTCCCGAAACAACCGGTCGTATTCTGCATCAGACACGCTAGGATCATCTAACACATAATAACGATAATTATGCTCATTAATTTGTTGACGTAACTTATTGATCTTGCTTTCAATTTTGTCATTCATTATCGCGATTTTAGATTAAATAATTTCTTTTGATATTGCCAAGCAACTTTTTCATTCCAAGGAGTCAATGGATCTGCATGCAATATGCCATCTAAATCCTCAACCAATCCTTCTGCTGTCTCTAACATTAATTTAAACGTATGTTGTGGATCAGGCACTTCTGCAATATTCATAAATAACATCAACCCTGTGCAAGAAAAATTTCCCATATTATTTATATCAAAATCACCTGGTTTATTAGCAGATGCCAAACTAAATAATTTGATTTTTCCACTGATTGTTGCTTGATAATAATGAAAAATATTCATCGCTCCCAATTGCATGCCCGCATTAGAAATAGCTTGCAGTAAATCATACGATACAAAATGTGTGCTCGGCTTTGCCATGACACAGAGGACAAGCAAATTACGCTCTAAAGCAGAAGGGGGTTGAGTTACTTTGTTAGAAAGTGGATTGCGTTTTGCCTCAGGTGCAGGAACTCGCGCTGTCTGATCTTGCGCTAATCTAAAACTCGTTTTTTGTGTTGGGCCATTTTCTAAAGAAACCACTCGCGATGGCCCTACTTGATCAGGAGCATCAAATAACTCATCTGAATCATCGCTCATCGTAAATTCAGAATCAATGGATTTTTTGTTCAACAACGCAGTGTCTGTTATACGTGTATAGCGTTTTTTATACCATCCATCCAACAGTACCCATAACAACGTAATCACAGCAATCAATAATAAACCAAACTTCACATAACCATCCATATTATACCTCTCACATTAGCACTCTCCTATGCTCCAGCCAAACTCACTGCCTCTTCCATATTCACACTCACTAACCGTGACACACCCGGTTCCTGCATGGTGACACCCATGAGATGATCACCCATTTCTATTGCTAATTTATTATGACTAATAAAAATAAATTGTGTTTTTTCTGCCATCGCCTTCACTAATTGACAAAAACGCCCGATGTTAGCATCATCCAAAGGAGCATCTACTTCATCGAGCAAACAAAAGGGTGCGGGATTCAAATGGAAAATTGAGAAGACTAATGCAATAGCAGCCATGGCTTTTTCACCACCAGAGAGCAAATGAATCGTGCTATTACGTTTCCCAGGCGGACACGCCATAATACTAATACCCGCGTCTAATAAATTTTCTCCCGTGAGCTCCAAATAAGCATAGCCGCCACCAAATACTTTAGGGAATAATTCTTGAAAACGTTCATTGACTTTATCAAACGTTTCTTTGAAGCGCGCTCGCGTTTCTTTATCAATTTTTGCAATCGCATTTTCAAGGGTCGCTAACCCTTCAAATAAATCAGCGTATTGTTTATCAAGATATTCTTTACGTTCTGCACATGCCGTATATTCTTCGATTGCTACTAAATTAATTGGCCCTAAGCGGGTAATGCGTGCAGTCATCTGCTCTAATTGTTGATGACACAACTCTGGAGACGCATCTTCAGACAAATCTTTTAATACATCTTCAAGGCGAAGCTGCATTTCTTTTAACTGTTCAAGAATAGTCTCTGTTTTGACTTTTACACTTTGGTTTTCAAGACGTAATGTTTCTAGCATATCACGAATTGCTGCTATTTTACCTTCAATTCCGTGACGCGCATCCTCTATAGCATGCAATGCCTGATTCACTTCATTAATTGCATTGCGTGCACGGTTTAATTCTTCTTCAATTTGTAATCGATGACTAAGAGCCATTGAGAGTGCACTTTCTAATTTAACTAATGGCGTTTCAACATCAAAATCTGCTTGTAATATTTTTTTTCGCTCAGCTAACGTTGCCAGTTGTGCTTGCATGCGCGATAGGGTGTGTTGTGATGATGCTTGCTGTGATTTAGTCGTTTGCAATCGAATTTCCAACTGATGCTGCTGTTCTTTTACTTCATTGAGTTGTTCACGGCTTGCATGTAAGTTTTCGCGCAACTTGTCGCGTTCGTGGATACGCGTATTTCGTTGTCCCGCTAATTTTTCCAACGCATTCATCGCTTCTTGCCAACGTAACCGGGTTTGCGCGAGATCGTTGTTCGTTTGTTCATACTGATTAAGATTATTTTCTAATTCAGCATCTAATTGTTTAGCACGCGTAGTCAGGTTAGCTAACCATTCTTGTTTAATTTTTTGTTGTGCTTGCAGTTGAGTCATTTTCGCATAAGATTGATTCACTGCTTTTTGCAAATCATCCCTGTGAGATTCTAATTCTTTTGAGTGTTCACGATTTTGTGCTAAATCTTTTTCTAATTTAACCTGAATCTTTGCCTGTTCAGCAATCTGCTTCGCTAGCTGTTTTAATTCCTGTTCTCGCTGGAATATTCCTGCAGCAGGATTTTCTTCATGCGAAATGCGCAACCAAGCAGCGCTTAACCATATGCCTTCACGAGTAATAACGGATTCATGCGATGCTAATGTCTGACATAACTCTAATGCTTCTGCTCGGGTTTCTGCGGTATAAACACCCGCGAGTAATGAATCAAGCGGCCATGGTGATTTAATTTTACTTAATAATAAAGTTGCTTGTAATAAAGATGAAGAAGAGGATGCGTGCGGAGCAAACACACTTAAACTACCCTGCGTAAATTCATCGATTACATCAGTGATAGCCAATAACGTATCCACGCAGATAGCTTGTAAATTTGTTCCCAATACTTTCTCAACTGCCTGTTCCCAACCTGATTCCACCTCAACACATTGTGCTAAACGCGGTAATTGATCTAATTTGTGCTTTGTCAACCATGCTGTATTTGGGTTATCGCGCTGCCCCAGCGCGGTTTGCTGTAAGGCTTCCAGAGACGCCTGTTTTCCACGCAATTGTTGTAGATGGTTACGTACTTGGTCTAACTGGCGCACTGTTTGCTGTTGCAAGACTTCTGCGGTGCCCATTTCTTGCTGAATATGAATTAATTGCTGGTTTTGCTTTGCTGATAATGTTGTTGCTTGCGAAACTTGTTGTGATAGATCCGCTATTTCTGTATTCAGTTCCTTAAAATTAATTTGTGCTTGCTCTGCTTCACATTGCGTTTTATATTGCTTAAATGAAGTGAGTTGTTGCTCTAAATACACTATACGTGTTCGTTCAACTTCTGCAGTCTGCGTTATTTTAGCTAAACGCTGATTAAATTCATCCCACCCATTTTGCCAAGATTGCATTGCTTTTTCAGCTTGGCTATACCCTTCAATAGCAGAGACTGCCGACATAGATACATCACGTAATTCGGGTTCGAGATGACGGGTTTCATCAATTAATTCGCTTAATTCATGCTCCATTTCTTCTAAGTTATTTTTTACTTCAGTCCAATCACTCTGAGCTTGATCTATATCTGCTTGCCACTGACGTCTGCGTTCATGCGCATGATGAATATCTTGTTCAATACGGGTAATTTCATTGCCTGCAGCATAATAGCGTCGTTGAACTTCCTGAAAAGCTTCATTCGCTAAATTGTAATCATTGCGCATTCTATCCGTATTAAGCTGGTTCTCACCTAACTCTGCTTGCTCCGCAGCAAGAGAGGTTTCTTGTTGCTGGATTTGTAATGAATATTGCACAAGCTTTTTATCGTGTTGACGCCATTCTGCCGTCAACCATTGAGCACGCGCATTACGTTCTTCTTGTTTTAATGTTTTAAATTTTTCAGCTGCACTTGCCTGACGTTTTAAATGAGTTAACTGTTTATCTAATTCAGCACGCACATCATCTAAACGTGCCATGTTTTCTTTCGTGTCACGAATACGATTTTCCGTTTCACGTCGTCGTTCTTTATATTTTGAAATACCGGCCGCTTCTTCTAGATAAGTACGCATATCATCTGGCTTAGCTTCGATGATACGAGCAATCATGTTTTGGCCAATAATGGAGTAACTACGTGGCCCAAGGCCGGTACCTAAGAAGATATCGATAATATCCCGACGCCGACAACGTGTTCCATTTAAAAAATAACCGGATTCACTGTCCCGATTCAGTACACGGCGAATTGAGATTTCTGCATAGCTAGCGTATTCACCACCTACACTGCCATCTTGATTATCAAAGATTAACTCAACGGTTGCTTGACCTACTGGCTTACGTGTACTGGAACCATTAAAAATCACATCGGTGAGTGATTCGCCACGCAAATACTTAGCTGAACTCTCCCCCATCACCCAGCAAACAGCATCAATAATATTCGATTTACCGCAGCCGTTAGGCCCAACAATTGCAACCAAATTACTTGGAATAGGCACAACCGTTGGATCAACGAATGACTTAAAACCCGAAAGTTTAATTTTCTTTAACTGCATAATCTCATTACTCTTTAATTCTAGAAATTATATATAAAATACGCCAGGATTGTCTAAGCAAAAAGCGTATTCCGTTCAAATTAGTTTATAGCCTAAATCGCTTAAATCGATTAAGCTATTATACCTATAGCGAATGGGTTTTAGGTGTTATGGCGCTCAATGTACGAGAAATTTAAACGTTTTGATTGAGAAAAATCGCAGGAATAGTGAGCGCTATTTCGAGATTTTGTCCCGCACTTGTTGCGGGATTGAAAAACGTTTAAATTTCGATGTACAGTGAGATGCAAGAACACCTAAAACCCATTTGTTACAGGTATATATGAGCCCAAATCAGCAAAATGATAGTGCTAGCTTGCCTTTCGCCTGGTGGTTACCCTACACAGTCAGTGGGGTCGGGATCGCACTATCTATTGTGATTTGGTATGCCTTAGTTGACGACCTCATGATGCATTCCATCAAGCATTCCTATCCCTGGATCATATTAACCTTAGGCGTTTCCATTGCCATTCTAGTAGGGTTTGCCATTCGCCTTATTCAACTGACTCATCAACGTCGCAAATCGTTAGAATTAGTCAATGAACATTTCAAAAAAGAGATCGCTGATCGCATCCATGCCGAAGAAACCAAGCAAAAACTTGAGAAAGCCTTATTACAAGGCCAAAAATTGCAAGCAATCGGCACTCTAGCAGGTGGCATCGCTCACGATTTTAATAACATCCTGTACGCGATCATAGGCTATGTTGAAATGTCTAGAGAAGACGTTCCTAAAAACAACATCATCCATAAGAATCTTGGTAAAGTATTAGATGCCTGCAAGCGTGGGCAAGACTTAGTAGCTCGTATTTTAGCTTTCAGCCGACGCCAGCACCATGATTTTAAACCCCTTCACATCAGAGAAACGATAGAAGGTATATTGGGTTTATTAAAGCCCACCATTCCGGCTAGCGTAGATATCCGCCTGCAATCAATGATCAAAGATTGTACAATATTGGGGGACCAAACACAATTACATCAGGTCATTGTTAACATCATCAATAATGCTGTTGATGCGATGGATGGTGAAGGAGCTATTCATATTACATTAAACCGCATTGCTGCTCATGATGAAGCACTTTACCCCTTCCCACACATTGCAAAAGACCTATCCTATTGTAAAATAGATATTATTGATACCGGACATGGAATGGATCAATCTACCATAGAAAGAATATTTGAGCCTTTCTATACCACCAAAGAAGTAGGAAAAGGCACAGGCCTTGGTTTGTCAACTGCGCACTCTATTGTCAAAGAACACCAAGGTGAAATTCTTGTCGAAAGCCGATTAGGGCATGGCGCAAAATTCACGCTACTTTTACCCGAACATGAGGGAGAATAACAAATGGCAAAAATCCTATTAGTTGAAGATGATGATCTGGTACGCGATATGTTAGCCCAAGTATTAACTCGCGCCTCACACGATGTCCAAAGTGCCGCAAATGGCGAAGAAGCAACCGAAATTTTACGTAAAGCCGAACCAGATATCATGGTAACCGATATTATCATGCCAAAGAAAAGCGGCATTACGCTTATTTCGGAAGTCAAAGATAAACATCCCCATATGGAAATCATCGCTATTTCAGGTGGCGGCCGTCTTGACCCAACCGGTTATCTGGATTTGTCTGAATCACTAGGCGCAACAGTTTCATTTGAAAAACCTATCGATAATTCAGCTTTACTGATGGCAATCGATTTATTGGCCCATGGGAACACGCATGAAGTTAAAAATAACAACGAATAATTTTGGATTTTAGCACCGCACCTCGAATGAAAAAGTTTTTATTTTAATACGACATCTGCAATCATCCCTGCAGAAATCCAGCTTTTTAATAAAGACGCGGCGCGTAGAGGAGTCGCTTCTACATTCGTCCATTGAGATAATCCTTCGCATATTTCAGCAAACGTTAATCCTTTTAACATAGCATCCATTGCCCATGCTTCATCTTCAGATAATGAGTAAAATTGATTAACAAGCTCTTTACGCCATAATACCCAAGAAACCGGCATAGTTTGCAATGGCCCACCAGGTATTTGATCGTCTAAAATAGCCTGCCAAATGGCCACAACATTCCATGATAATGTTAAAATATGCACCGATGGATGAATACGAAATTTCATATTGGGCCATTGCTGCGGAGAAATGTTTTGCATGTCTGTTAATTGTAAAATAGCATCTTCCGCTGCATCAAAGACAAGCGTCATCGTCCATTCAAATTGCGCGAGCTCAGCTAAATGCGGAAAATCAACATACCGTGAATTTTCTTGAATGAAATAAGATAAATAATCACCGAACCATCGAATCGATCGATAAGTCGATGGATATCGATTAATATAATCATGCCCTAATTTTGCAAACTCTTCTTCTCCTATATGTTTTTGCAACACAGGATAATTGTCGGCTAACGCATCAAGTAAACGTGAGAAATAGGCATTTGCATAAATAGCTAAACGCGCTTGAGTAGAAACTTTTTTTGTTTCTACAATATATTGTTCTATATCGTTTTCTGCATGTAATAAATATTTTTGCAATTGTTCCTGTATGTAACGTAATTCATGCATAAACTTGCTCTTGCATAACAGCGTCGGCAAGTTGCCGCGCATAATTCAATTCAGTTAATAATGTAGATAAGGAAGGAATATTATCATCACGTTCTATCATGGTAGAGATGCGACTAAAACGACGTAAAGTAGCAGCATACAACTCCCATACCGGATCGATAATAGCATGATCATGCGTATCAATAATATAATGACCCTTGTTGGAATGACCTGCCAAATGAATTTGATAAACTCGTTCACCTGGAATGCCCGCAATATAATCCAAAGAATCAAACTCATGATTAACACTGCTTACATAAATATTATTAATGTCTAGCAAAATAAAGCAATCAGCACGTTCGCTAATTTCTTTCAGGAAATCCCATTCCGCCATAACCGATTGTTGATAATTAACATAGCTGGATACATTTTCAATTAAAATACGCTGTCCTAAAAAATCTTGCACTTGTTGAATACGCTTAACAACATGATCAATTGTTTCTTCCGTATAGGGTAAAGGTAACAAATCATGTATATTTTTGCCATACACGCCTGTCCAGCATAAATGATCTGAAATCCATTTAGGTTCGATACGTTCTGCAAGTAATTTAACTTGTTGTAAATACTCCCAGTCCAATGGATCACAACTACCAACAGACATCGAAACACCATGCATGACGACTGGGTAATGTTCACGAATTTTATCTAGGTAATAAATGGGTTTTCCGCCTGGAACAAGATAATTCTCTGTAATAATTTCAAACCAATCAATGAAAGGTTTTTCCTTAAGAATCACATCATAATGCTCTGTACGTAACCCAAGTCCAAAACCTAAGTTTGGTTTTTTTTGCATGTTAAAAGTATTCTTCTTTAAAATAAATGCGCTGATAGCAATACTGTCAGCGCATTTCTACTTGAACTCACTCAGGTGCTTTTGAATTACCGCCCATTTTTTCACATTTGGATTTAGAAGTCATCATAACCCCTTTCCCTTTGCATTCATTCTGCCCTTTGCAACCGGTTGTAGCCGTTTTACATTGACTTTTTCCTTTGCATGAATTCACGCCATAACAAGGCATTTTGCTTGATTTTCCAGCAGCTAAAGCGGAGGAAACAGGCGCGGCAGCAAATGCAAATGCAGCAGCTGTTGCAAGTGTAAACCCAACTATCTTCTTTGTATCCATAAACAAAAACTCCTTTTCAATGATGAATGATACCCGATCGTTCCTTTCTAACAAAAGGAAGCTTTATTCTAGCAAAATAATTTTTGAACTTCCTTCTTTTTTGGTAAGGCTCTGCGAATAAATAACTCGTACAGTTAGCGCTCAGGGTGGCGTTAGAT
>CAZAEO010000046.1:0-15550 GCA_964484285.1 uncultured Coxiellaceae bacterium
CTTCGCTTACGCTCAGGATGATTTGAAACATTTGCCATTTTTGTCGTGTACAGAGGCTTTTGCAGCGAGTCCATATAAGGCTCTTAGGGAAGAACGCACGCAATGACAACCAAGAACAAGGAAGAAATTGATTTGGCTAGGCGCTGCTTTTTACGGCGTGCTACTACAACGGTAGGGGGGATTGGATTAGCAGCAGCCTCTGTACCATTCATATCTTATTGGCTGCCCAGCAAAGACACTGAAGCATTCGCTGCACCTATTAAAGTCGACATCAGTGCAATTCAACCTAAGCAACAACTTACTATACCTTGGCGTGGCCAACCCATTTGGATCATCCGGCGCACTGAAGACATGCTAGATACGCTTCCCAAACTCATTCAACAACTGCGTGATCCTGATTCAAAAGAAGATCAACAACCTGCTTATGCCAAAAATGAGTATCGCTCTATTAAACCAGAATGGTATATCGCCATTGGTGTCTGCACGCATCTAGGCTGTATTCCCAATTACCGTCCGGATCCCGGTGGCATTTCACCTGAGTGGTTAGGTGGATTTTATTGTCCTTGTCATGGCTCAAGTTATGATTTAGCGGGAAGAGTTTACAAAGGTGTTCCAGCCCCTCTTAATTTAAAAATACCGCGTTATATGTATTTGAGTGATACGGAAATCCTCATTGGACAAGATGAACAAGGCGTTGAAGGGACCTAAAAATGACAAAACAGGGATGGTCATATCAATTACGAAGCTGGTTAGAAGTGCGATTTCCTCTGCGCGAATTTTCTAAAAAACATTTGACGGGTTATTATGCACCGAAAAATTTTAACTTTTGGTATTACTTTGGTTCCTTTTCACTCCTTGTTTTATTCATTCAAATCATCACTGGTATCTGGTTAGCAATGGAATATACGCCAACCCATGATGGTGCGTTTGCTTCAGTACAACACATCATGCGTGATGTACGCTATGGTTGGTTATTGCGTTTTATGCATACGACTGGGGCATCTGCATTTTTTGTCGTGGTTTATTTGCATATGTATCGCGGTTTAATTTATGGTTCTTATCAAAAACCGCGAGAATTAATATGGTTAATTGGAATGTTGATCTATATTACATTATTATTTGAAGCGTTTACTGGCTACGTATTACCGTGGGGGCAGATGTCCTACTGGGGCGCAGCAGTCATCACATCGTTTGCCAGCGCCATTCCTTTGATTGGTAAATATCTGGTAGTATGGCTGCGTGGTGATTTTACTGTGTCAGGGGTTACGTTACACCGCTTTTTTTCGTTACATGTGACAGCCGTGCCTCTTTTATTACTCTTATTAGTATTTTTACATCTCGTTGCATTGCACTATGTCGGTTCAAATAATCCAGATGGCATTAATATCAAAGACAAAAAAGATTCTGCTGGTCGCCCATTAGACGGTATTCCATTTCACCCTTATTACACTGTAAAAGATTTAGTAGGTGTAGTGGTGTTTTTATTAATATTTTCTTGGGTATTATTCTACGCGCCTAAAATGGGAGGATATTTTCTTGAACCTGATAATTATGTTCCTGCCAATCCATTACAAACACCCGAACATATTGCGCCCGTTTGGTACATGACGCCTTTTTATGCGATATTACGCGCGGTCCCAAATAAATTTTTAGGTTTAATGGCGATGGCAGCTGCGATCGCTTTAATGTTTGTTTTGCCCTGGTTAGATCGCAGTCGTGTGCGCTCTATTCGCTACAAAGGTGTATGGTCTAAATTAGCCATTGCGCTATTTGTTGTGAGCTTTACTGGGCTTGGTTATCTTGGCATCGAACCTGTATCACCCTTGCGTTCATTCATGGCGCAAGTATTTTCTGTAGGTTATTTTTTATTTTTTCTGGCAATGCCCATTTATACTGCGTATGAAAAAACCACATTGCCTCCAGAACGAGCAACTCAATGAAAAATTATTTCATTTTATTTTTATTATTTTTTAGCGGATTTGTGATAGCCAGCGGACCTGAAATCGAACTGGATAAAACACCTATTAATTTGCATGATATGCAATCTATAAAACGTGGCGCAACATTTTTTGCAACAAATTGCATGATGTGCCATACGATGGTGTATCTACGTTATAATCAACTAGCCCAACAAGCAGGCATTACGTATGATAAAATGCCTATCCATGTAAAAAATTGGCCGCTGAATGTTGTCCCCCCTGATTTATCACTAGAAACGGATGTACGTGGTGTTGATTGGGTTTATACTTATTTACATAGTTTTTATATTGATCCTACTCGCCCAACTGGGTTTAATAACTTACTTTTACCTAACACAGCCATGGCGGGAATACTTGCGGCCTATCAAGGTCAGCAAGTTTTAATTAAAACACCCTACGCTTCACAACACATAGTAGATCATCATTTACAATGGTATGATCTAATTGAATTGCAATCACAAGGATCCATGACAGCCACGGAATTTGATGCCACGATGACTGATGTCGTCAATTTTCTCGCTTTCGCAGCAGCGCCTTATTATATGGAACAAACTTATTTGGGTTACTGGGTCATTGGATTTTTATTATTGCTGCTCGTATTAGTTTATTTATTGAAAAAAGAATATTGGAAAGATATTAATCGTGAATAAATTTCCTAATGCGCTGAGGAATTATTTTCGCGCGCTAAATCAACTGCAAGAATATATATTCTCCTCTTATGGTAAAAAAAAATCAATTATCGAGGAAAATGATTCCATGCAAAAAATTCATCTCGCCCGTGTTAATTTATTCATTTCTATGAAAAAAATCCGCGCCCTCTTTCGTAGGAAAAAACAGAATCATTCTATATTAAATAAAATTGAAAATTTGTATGAGATTATTTTTTCTTTAAACAATCTTAACTTGCGAGTAAATGACAATGCTTTATTTGAAATATGTTCTGCAGAAATGCAGAAAATAGCACGCTACATTACCTATTCTTTACAAGCATTTCAATCTGCACAAATTGAACAAGCTTTTCATTTCATAAAAGAATTATCACTATCTATTGATGAATTTACCAAATTATATCTCGACATGCTGCAAGTAATTTCACGTGAACCGATTGTTTTTTTATTCTTTATTCAGGATGTAACAGCGCTGCGAGATGAAATGAAATTTCTTGGTATGGATCTACAAAATGCTATCCTTTGTTAAAATAAATTATCATCGTCGTCATTTATACAGTATTATTTTGGCTTTGCTAATCGCTAGCATAGTTGAACATTATTATGCAATCACCCATTGTTTTTTAATGCCTCTTACAACTCTGTATGTCATGCAAACTCCAATCGGAACCTCATTTTATCAAGGCATGCGGCGGTTAGCATTGATATTGTTCATTGCCGGATTTGCTGCGTTAATTATCACCTCAATGGATTTTTTTTATAATCTAGTACATGACATTGTTATTGGTACAGTCATTGGAATCACTGCAAATTTAATTATTTTACCTCGTCATCCGGATGTTGCGTTTCGTAAAGAAATTATTCCTATTATACAAAGTTATAATAACTATCTCCTAGTAACCATCAATCAATTAACGTTACAAACGTCAACTTCTACAAGCAACGAAAAAATTGAATATCACTTATTAAAATTACCCGATTGGGTTTACGCCTCAGGGTTCAACAGTATCTTACAAACAGGTTATCAATTTTTTTTGACACAACTAACAAATATAAGCGATGTACTTTTTTCACTCCATCACTTTTCTCGCCATCAATACGATAAAAATCTCATTTTGCGAATTCAGTTACCTTTAACGCAATATGCAAATAGCGTAAGTCAATTTTTTTCTTCTATCATTGCTATATTGGAATTAAAAAAAATGACTCCCGAAGTGAGCGATTTATATAATGAAATACATGAAATAGAAAAACAATTTTATACAATTGCTCCATCTAATTTAGAATTATTAGAAATGCAACAAGATTATTTATATTTAGCTGCATTCATTCATTGTCTGAAAGATTTACGATATTTATTACTAAAGCTGGCTGATGCTTTAACCTAAATTCGGCAGTTGCAACCTGCTGCGAAGGTCTACTGCACTGAA
Source organism: uncultured Coxiellaceae bacterium (assembly GCA_964484285.1). Lineage (GTDB taxonomy): Bacteria > Pseudomonadota > Gammaproteobacteria > DSM-16500 > DSM-16500 > CAZUQP01. The sequence continues at coordinate 4,078 of CAZAEO010000046.1, forward strand.
TCTAAGAATTTTTTTCCTGCTATCCTTCCAACTTACCTGCTGTTTGCGGTAAAGTGTCTGTGTTAATTCTGTCTGCTGGTTTTTCACGGTGCGTTTTAGTTAATTCTTGTACTTGTTTTGCAATTGCTTCAACATTTTTATCGCATTGTATCAATTCAAAAAACAAAGAACCTATCATAGTTGGAGTGAAAATTTGTAATATTTCTTTTTTTGGTGTTTTAGCTGCATGATGTTGTGAAAGATGGCATATCTCTAATAACTCAGGAACACTGTTGACATTAGCAAAATATTCAATTCCTTTCTGCCAAAGTAATTGTATACTTTGAGGAATGTTTGCTGCGGTAAATGCAATATGCTCTATACCTTCATTTTCAGATACGCTTAAGTAAGCTTCTTGATGAAAGTTATAAAAGGGTGCCGCTTTTAGTATCATATGCAGTTTGCCGACATTCAACCCATTTTTAGATGTCAATGATATTAATGATTGCTTTTCTCCATCCACATAAGATCTTGCTTTTGAACCAAGAATTCGAGCATAACATTCTATCCATTCTTGAATGTTTTCCTGGCGCAATGAGTAAGTGAGGTGATCAATGCCTGTCAATCCAATACCCTTAGGATTGACAGAAGGTAATTTGGAAAAAAATGGAGAGTAGCGTGGTTGTTCATTCTGATATTCAACAAAATAAATTAAACTACTACCAATACCATAAATAGCAGGTACTCCGTAAACATCGTCTACATCCTGCATATCACAAGACAAAGCAGCACAATTTAATGCGTGCCTATAAGCTACTTCCACATTTTGTACCCGTAATCCTATAGCAGAAATCGCAGAACCATGCATGTCCGCATACTGCTGTGCTAAACTGTTTGATGCTTGATTAATAATAAAACGTATATCGTTCTGTTGGTAAATAACAACATTATCTGTATGGTGAGTAGCTATAGGGGTAAAACCAAAAATATCCAGCTGCTTCGCCAACGCTTTATTGTCGTTCGTACCAAATTCAATAAAATCTATTCCCTCTATACCTACAAAATCATCATCGCTCATTAACCTTCTCCGTCGTTTACATAAGCTAATTCCACTTTATCGTTTAATTTAACTATCGCGCGCCAATCGCGCATATGTTCTTTCGAAGCAAATGCACGACATCGTTCAACATAAAGTAAAAATGTTTTATCGGTCGGGATAATTTCAAGACAACGTTCAAACGCATTAAGCGCTTTTGCAAATTCTTGCTCCTGAAAATATTGAATGGCTGTTTGATAAATAGGGTGCGTTTTCAATTTCTTCTCAATCAATTCAAATGGATCACCATCAAATACTTCATATAGCTTAATACTTTGACTCTTGCCTTTTACCCTAATGTGATCAAGATAACGAATCTTAAATTCATCTTTTTTAGTAAAAGTATCTATCGCCTGTCCAGAAATAATAACATGCGTTCCATAAATCTTATTTAGATTTTCTAAACGAGAAGATGCATTCACTGTATCACTGATCACCGTGCTATCCATTCGTTCTTGCTCACCTATTGTACCCACCATCAAACTTCCGTAATGAATTCCCATGCCCATTTCAATTTTATCAACACTACTTTGATTAATTCGATGTAATAACTTAATCACATCAACCGCCGTATGAACCGCATTTTCTGCTGAGCCTTCATACAATGCCAAAATCGCATCGCCAATGTATTTATCAATCAGACCATCGTGCTGCCGCACAATAGGCGCTATTTGGTTGAGATAACCATTAATAAATGCAAAACTTTCTGATGGCGATTTCTTTTCTAATAAAGTAGTGAAATTTCTTAAATCAGCAAATAACACCGTCATGTTTTTTTCAGTTTGATCCCCTAGATGAATATCTAAAATACTTTTCTTCCTTAATAATTCTAAGAAGCGGCGTGGGAAAAAGCGCGCATACGCTTTAACCAAACGCTGTTTATCACGCAAGGCGCGTTCTTGTAATTTAGAATTCAAATCTTTTTGTTTAATCACTTCACGTTGTGTTTTAATTTGTTCTTCTTGAATCAAGTTAAAACGCACTGCTAGCGCAATCGCTTGCAGGATCATATCAATGTCTAAACCGAATTGTGGCAGCCTAAAGAAAAAAGCATTGGGAGCAATGAATCGATAATAGGCTGCTAAATGAAATAACGATGCAGCCATGATGGCTATCATACCTGCCAAATAATATTGCGCAGGCTTATATCCTTTCAATACCACCATAACTGCCGCAATAGATGTCAAGACAAAAGAAAAATTAATGTAGTAGGTAACTATCAACACCTCTGTAAGTGCAATATAACCATTTCCAAAAGACGGCAAAAAAGCCGCTATAGTGCAAGGTATAGCAAGAAATAATTGCGCATTCAGGACAAAATTTATTTTAGGAACAAAATATTTCGTGCGCAAAATATTTTTTGCAAATAGAATATAAACAAAACCCACCTCTACCATGACAAATCGATAAAAATGTAAATAAAACCAATTGTTCAGCACAATATTAGGCAATCTATTAAAAAAACCATCCATAAAAATATAGGCAAGCAGACCAGAAAAAACAAAAGCGATATATAACAAATAACTTTTATCGCGCAAGAAAAGGTAAATAAAGAACGAATGCAAAACTAAAGCTAGGGCTATGCCATATTGAATGCCTATTAGAAAAAATAAATCGATTTGATTAAGCAAATGAAAACTTGGTTTTATCAATTGGAAAGACGTTTGCAGCCATCCTTCTGAATAATTATGCATGTAATAGGTTTGCGAACTGTGTGCATAAAAAGTTAAAGGAAATAATGATACATGCAACGCTTTAGGAAGAAGCTTTAATTTTACGAGACCTTGTTTTGTTTCTTGATATAATTCCCAATCTGTATAAGGATTAGGAAAATCAGTTGTTAAGAATAAATGCACATCATTCGGTGTATGATTATCGATGCGAAATCGTAACCAGACACTCTGATCATAATTCTTCGGGGATCGTTGTTCAGCAAAATTATACGGAACAAACTGTGATGAAAATGAGGGCGTAGTCACATCTTGCAAGGTTAATTGATGAGACCTGTCTACGTACATCTCCATGTGACTAGCCAGATTATAATTATCAGGCTTATCTTGGGTAATCATCAGAGGAGAAACCACAGAAGTAGACGGTACGACTGCTGCCATCGTTATTTGCGCAGTAAATAAAATTAAGCATAAGAAAAAGATAATTCTCATTATTTCATTTTAAATCCTGAATAAACACATAAACCTTCTTTATTAAAGAAGGTTTATACCCATATATGGGTATATATCTCTGAAAATTTTTCATTTTTCTATCATATATAGAGCGCTTTTTACACAAGATCCAAAATAATTTTACCTTGAATTGAAGTTCTTCCGCCGCTGGTTCTAGCTGATGTGACATTGCTGCCCGCAGAGGTACCAACAATATTAATATTACGATCTCTATAACGTGTATAATTATAGCTAAAATCCAACTTGCATTGTTTATTGTATTTATAAGTGGTACCCAATGATAAAATCTTGTTATCCCCCGCTACAATTTGACGTGTCGGATTTCCTGGATCTTGATCATAGGTAAGAGCACCACGCACCGCCCACAATGCAGTAAGCTCGTATTGTGTTCCAAGAGTTAAGCGCCAAGTATTACGCAAGTAATATGCTTTTGTCGATATTATCGAGGTTGCCGCACCTCCTGCTGTTCTAAACGCAACATTTTTCAACACAACATTTCTTATTGTGTTCCAATTCATCCGTTCAATGGTACCTAAAAAATTCCATCTGGGATTAACATATTGAACAAGAGAAAACACAGCGCTAGGTGGCGCAACGAGTTTCACATTGAAATTATTGTTGTAAACAATGGAATTAGTAGCAGCAGCTGCCCCTTGAAGAACGCTATGCCCATCTAATTGTACAGAAACCGGTGAATGGTAAACTAAACCCAGTAATGTTCCTAGCACCGGATGCCAGAGAACACCTGCGTGGGCACCGACACCACGACCATAACCACTGTTACGAGATTCAAAATCAGATGCTGATCCCAATAATGCACCACGCACGATGGAGTTTAATTCAATAGTTGCAAAGCTAAAATCCGCACCAGCACCTAAAAACAAATTATCTCTCAACTTATAGCTAAACGCGGGCGTAACATCATAGAGTGAAGCAGCAGAAACAGTTTGCGCATAGCGGGTACTTGCGGCTCTGGGATATTCTTCGCGACCTAAGAAAGTATATAATCCGGCAATACCCACAGTAACACGACCGGTAACGGGGAGCGCGCCGTAAATAGATGGGAATGGATATTCTTGGATAGAATAAGAATTACCTGCTTGAGTCCCAGCTAAACCTACCTGGCTAATGGTGCCTGAAAACTTCGCATGTGTGAATGCTTCACCCCAGGAAGCCACTATTTGCGGATTGTTTACAAAACCAAGACCTGCTGGATTGTAATAAACAGCAGTTGCATCATTGACTACCGCATTACCAATGGCTGCCTCAATATATGCAGCTATTGCATTACTTGCAAAAAAACAAGCCGCAACTGAAACCAAACATCGTGCAAAAAGCTTCCTTAGTCTTATATCCATATAATTTAGTTCCTTGCATCAATTCCGTTTAATTATAAAACCAAAACTTTTATTATCTTACTCCATTAAATTTAAAAATGGAAGCAGCATAACCAACCCTCCGTTAAACCTATTTTAAACACGTTTCGACTGGTCTTTCTGTTAAACTTGTTTCACCCTGATAGAGTTTTTCCGCTCCCCATTCTGCCCAAGAACCATCATATAATGCATGATTAGGATGATTCATTAAATCAAGTACGAAGTTTAAAATTGCCGCGCTGATACCCGATCCACATAGACTGATAATAGGCGCAGATATCTCCACTCCAATATCCGCTAATTGTTTACGAATTTTTTCCAACGGAAAAAAGCAATTCTCTTTGTCAAAAAAAATCGTATAGGGAAAGGAAAAACTTCCAGGAATATGCCCACTTCGTATCCCAGAGCGTAATTCAGGGCCGCCGGCAAATCGTACTGGATGACGCAGATCAATGACTTGTGCAACTGGATAATGTAGATTTTCTTTCATTTGTGCAAGAGAACATAATAAATTTGGCTGAAATTTTGCTGTATAGTGTTTGCGGCTCGTTACTGTTTCACCAGATACCACTTTACCGCCATATTTTTCCCATGCTGCCAACCCCCCATTCAATATATATAATTGATGCGGATTATGACCGAACGCTCTTAGCATAAAGAGTGCTCGACAGGAAGAATGCAATTCACTGTTATCGTACAAAATAATTTTATAATCATCACGAATACCTAATGCGCCCAATTTTTCACTCATGATCTTTTCATCATGAATCAGCATATTAGGTATCTCTGTACGCGTATCGTGGAATTGATTGAGATCCAAAAAATGTGCGTCGATAATATGTTTGTTTAAAAATTCCTGTTTTGCATCTCGGTGGCACGCAGGCAAATGCCAACTCGCATCCAAAATAATAACGGCTTTTTGATTTTTACGAAATTTATCTAGTTGTGCAGGATTAATTAGCCACGGCATATGGATTCTCTTGTTTATGTATGACCCTTATTATAACCAATATACAAATACAAATAAAAATAACCATATGACATCGACAAAATGCCAATACCATGCAACTGCTTCAAAGCCAAAATGATGCTTAGGTTGGAAGTGGCCTTTTAAGCATCGAAATAAAATAACAATCAACATGATAAGCCCAGCCGTCACATGTACAGCATGAAATCCCGTCAACATAAAGAAAGTAGACCCATAAATTCCACTCGCTAAGGTCAAACGTAAATGGCTGTGTGCTTCTATATATTCATATGCCTGACAACCTAAAAATAAAGCCCCTAATGCGATCGTGATCAGCATGCCAAGAATCACTTTGCCCCGCTGATTTTTCTGCAAACTCCAATGCGCCCAGGTAATAAAAGCAGCACTGCTTAATAAAACAAATGTATTTAACGCTGGGATACCCCAGGCAGGAATTATCCCCTCTGGCCCTGAAAATTGTTTAGGATCTGGATTTTTTAATAGCGGCCAAATGGCTTGAAAATGCGGCCATAATAATGCGTGAGTTTCGCTGCCCTCACCCAAAACCGGCACGACAAACAGACGTACATAAAATAATGCCCCAAAAAATGTACCAAAAAAAGCGACTTCAGATGCAATAAACCAAATCATGCCCCAACGATAAGTTTGATCCATTTGCGAACTATGCAAGCCGTGAGTGCTTTCAGCAATGACAGCTCCAAACCAACCACACAACATATACACTAACAAAATGGCTCCAGACATCAAAAAATAATGTCCGTACCAATTGCCATGAATAATATTCATAGCACCAATTAATATTAAAAATAAGCTAAATGATCCTATCAATGGCCATTTACTCGGAGTAGGTAAAAAATATTTTTTCATCCTGATTTCCTTGGCAAGGCCGTTACATCAAATAATGTGTACGCTAACGTAATGATATGCACATCTGCTGGCAATGTTTTATCAACTTGAAATACAACCGGCATCCATTTGGATTCTCCCGCCGCCAATGTTTGTTGACGAAAACAAAAACATTCAATTTTATGAAAATATTTTGCAGCAAGCGGTGGTGTAAAACTAGGAACAGCTTGTACTGTCATAACGTGATTAGAATCATTTTTTACAAAAAATAGCATTTTTGCTTGTTCTGCCGGATGAACAATCAATGTATTTTTTTTCGGATAAAATTCCCAAGGTAAATTTGCGTTGTTAGTTGCGACAAACTGAATCGCAATTTTTTCATCTGGATTCATCGCACTTGCATAGAAAGACGATTCGATTTCAGCTACATTAGCACCGCCATTTAAACCCGTCACTTTACAGACAACCCGATACAATGGCACAAGAGCAAAACTAAAGCCAAACATCATCACAGCACACACTATGCCGATAATGACTGTTTTGTTTGTGCGGTTGATCATGGCGATAACCGATCCATCTTCCAATGATCATTTTGTTTAAGATAGCGGATACGATCATTCATGCGATTATCCCTTCCTTGAAAAAATTCAAATTCAAATGGTATTACCCGATAACCGCCCCAATCCGTTGGGCAAGGGACTTGTTTCCCCTCATATTGTTTTGCGATTTTTTGCATCCGTGACTCCAACTCTGCGCGACTTGCAATAACAGCGCTTTGTTTAGAAGCACATGCGGCAATTTGACTCTCTCTCGGGCGAGATAAAAAATAGGTTTCCGATTTTTCTCGCGAAATCCGTATGATAGAGCCACGCATCCTGATTTGTCTTGCTAATTCCAGCCAATGAAAATTCAAGGCTACTATTTTATTTTCTGCCTGAAGAGCTTTTGGACTTTTATAGTGGGTATAAAATATAAAACCATCATGATTAAATTCTTTTAACAAAACAACTCGCGAATCTGGCATGCCATCATGATCTACCGTTGACAATACCATAGCAGTGGGATCAAGTGATTTGATTTCCAAGGCTTCTTTCAGCCATGTTTCGAATTGCTGAAAAGGATCTGAAGACATCGTTTTTTCTTGCAATTCATGATCGCCATATTCTCGACGAATCGATTGAAGGTCCTTCATTTAGTTCACCTCAGGCGCTGTTTGAAATGTATGATACGGCGCAGGTGAAGCAACTGTCCATTCCAATCCATGCGCGCCCTCCCATACAGCTGCACTTGCGCATTTCCCACCACGAATCGTCATGATGATATTGTAAAGAAAAATAAGCTGTGCAGCACCCATAATAAATGCCCCAATGCTAGCAATCATATTAAAATCTGCATATTGCAATGCATAATCAGGCACACGTCTTGGCATTCCAGTCAATCCTAAAAAATGCATAGGAAAAAATGTTAGATTGACTGAAACTACTGTAATCCAAAAATGCAATTGCCCTAAACGTTCATTATAATAATGCCCAGTCCATTTAGGCAGCCAGTAATAAATACCCGCAAATATCGTAAAAAGCGCTCCTGTGACTAATACATAATGAAAATGTGCCACCACAAAATAAGTATCCGTATACTGATAATCTGCGGGAACAATCGCGAGCATTAATCCGGAAAAACCACCTATCGTAAATAAAAACACAAAAGCAATGGCAAATAACATCGGTGTCTCAAATGTTAATGCCCCACGAAACATCGTAGCGACCCAATTAAACACTTTTATTCCTGTGGGAACAGCGATGAGCATCGTTGTACACATAAAAAAGATTTGCGCAGATAAAGCCAGTCCAGCAGTAAACATATGATGCGCCCACACAATAAACGATAGAAAAGCAATGGCAGCGGTTGCAATCACCATAAACGTATAACCAAATAATTTTTTGTGACTAAACGTAGGAATCACTTCAGAAACAATGCCAAAGCCTGGCAAAATGAGAATATAGACTTCTGGATGAGCAAAAAACCAGAAAATATGCTGATACAGCACTGGATCGCCGCCGCCTGCGGCGCTAAAAAAACTGGTACCAAAATGACGGTCAAACAAAATCATAGTGACAGCACCTGCCAACACAGGCATAGCAAAGATCAGTAAAAATGCCGTGATTAGCCATGTCCATACAAACAATGGCATTTTCATCAAAATCATGCCGGGGGCACGCAAATTTAAAATAGTTGCCATGATATTAATTGCGCCCATAATGGATGAAAATCCCATTAAATGAATCGCCACAACTAAAAAATCCGTACTGGGCGGGCCATAACGCGTCGATAAAGGGGCATACAGCGTCCAACCAAAATTAGGTGCGCCGCCTGCCATAAAAAATGTACTCAGTAAAATGGCAAACGCGAACGGTAAAATCCAAAAACTCCAGTTGTTGAGTCGCGGCAACGCCATATCAGGCGCACCAATCATGAGCGGAATCATCCAATTGGCAAGACCCACAAATGCTGGCATGATCACGCCAAAAATCATAATCAAGCCATGCAACGTGACCAATTCATTATAAAAATTCACTCCGAATAATAGCGCGCCTGGTCGCAATAATTCTGCGCGAATGAGTTCTGCCATCATCCCGCCAATAAAAAACATAATGCCGCTAAAAACTAAATAGAGTGTGCCAATGTCTTTATGATTGGTAGTAAATAGCCAGCGTGAAGCAAAGCTCCAACCATTTTTTTGCGTTGCTTGATGTGCTGCGTATACCATAACATCTCCTATGACTTTTGCCTTGCTGAGGCAATATCAGCAGGTTGCACAACATCCCCCGTATTATTTCCAAACGTATTTCTTTCATAGGTAATAACAGCGGCTAAATCCTCATCATTATATTGATCTTTAAATGCTTGCATTGCAGTACCGGTACGGCCGTGCAACACAACATCAATATGTGCCGCAACGGGTCCCGTAGTCATTTTTCCGCCTTTTAGTGCAGGGAAAACGGGCGGAGTTCCTTTGCCATCAGGTTGATGACAAACAGCACACGCGCTCAGATAAACTTGCTCTCCCTGTTTCATTGAATCAGCCAACGTAACTTGTTTTTTGACCTGTACAGGTTCAGCTGGCGACGTTGGTTTTGACGCAGTTTCACCCGAAGGAAGCGTAACCGCAGGCTGTTTTTGTTTAAGAAGCCAGTCATTAAACTCTTTTTCAGGCACAGCAATGACAACAATAGGCATGTAGGCATGAAGTATCCCGCATAATTCTGCACATTGTCCCCGATAAATTCCAGGACGATTAATACGCGCCCATGTTTCATTGATAAACCCTGGAATCGCATCCTGCTTGACGCCCAACTCAGGAACCCACCAACTATGAATGACATCATTTGCCGTAATCAGAAAACGAATTTTTTTGTGAATAGGTACCACAAGCGGATGATCCACTTCACGCAAATAATAGATCCCTTTAGGTGCCTGATTGCGCAATTGCGCAGATGGCGTTGACAACTGACTAAAAAATTTGACGCCTAAATCAAGATATTCATAATGCCATTTCCATTGATATCCTGTGACTTTAATAGAAAGGTCAGGTTGAGATTCATCATGCATGTGCACAAGCACTTTAATAGCTAAAATGGCCATCCAGACTAAAATAAAAAAAGGCACCACAGTCCAGGTCATTTCAAGCCATACATGTTCATGGAAATGCGCGGCTTTTGCCCCGCGTGATTTGCGATGATATATGATAGAATACAACATCGTGCCAAATACAATGATTCCAATCGCGACACATATCCAGAAAATTGTCATGTGTAAATGATAAATGTCACGACTAATGGGAGTAACACCTGGAGTTAAATTGATTTCAATGCCCGCATGTACCGAATAGCTTGCGAAAAAGAGGTTAAACAGGGTAAATTGTGAAACTTGCCTGATGCGCATCCGTGTGCTGCCTATGGCTTGAATAAAGCAAGAAAACATTATACGGGATTACGACCATGCAAAACAATTCACTTGATAAACAAGATTTAATCATAGCCTTCATGCGTGACTTCATTAAAGAGAAGCGCTCTGATCGTCGCTGGAAAAATTTTCGCTTTCTTTTAGGTTTTTTCGTGATTATAGCGATAGGCTTATTGGTTTTTTCTCAAGCAGGCACGCCACCTATGTTATCAGATGAATATGTTTCATTAGTCCGTTTAAATGGCATGATTGGTCCTGGCGAAGATTTTTCTGCGGAAACGATTCTGCCTATATTAAAAGAAGCATTTAGTGATAAAAAAGCAAAAGGTGTCATATTAAATATCAACTCAGGCGGCGGCACACCCGTACAAGCTTCGATTATGTATGATGCCATCATAGAATTGAAAAACAAATATCACAAAAAAGTCATCGTCGTTGGTGAAGATATCATGGCATCAGGCGCTTATTATGTCGCTGCAGCTGCCGATAAAATTTACGTTAATCCTAATACGATTACCGGTTCAATCGGTGTCATTATGAAAGAATTTGGTTTTCCTGAACTCATTAAAAAAGTAGGCATCGAACGACGCGTTTATACTGCTGGCGCGAATAAAGACCGACTAGATCCTTTTTTACCACAAAGCCAAGAAGATATTAATAAAATTCGCCAAGTGATTAATGAAGTCCATGAAAATTTCGAACACGCCGTTGAAGCAGGACGTAAAGGTAAATTACATGGTGATCCGAATGAATTGTTCTCAGGCGATTTCTGGTCTGGTCAAACCGCTTTAAAACTCGGCTTAGTAGATGGTTTAGGCAATTTATCCAGTGTAATGCGAGATGAATTCCACGTGTCTGAATACAAAGACTATAGTCAACAACCATCGATATTAAAAAATGTGATCGGTCATGTGGGTACATCATTAAACATGATGTTAAATCATGATCGGATCGGCGTGTTAGAAAAAATTTGAGATTTATTTCTCTGTACACGACAAAATTTTTATTTTGACTCCGTTCGTGCTGAGGCTGAACGCTCCCC